>JADGNM010000278.1 GCA_017883485.1 Methanosarcina sp. | reverse complement strand
AGGACTATTTTGATATGTGAAATGATCGGATTAACAAGAAATTATGGTTATTGAACCATAAATCGGTAGAAAATCAAGGGGGGGTCGAAATGTGAGATGGGGGTCGAAATGTAAAATATAAAATTTTTTACAAGAGGATAAATTGTTGAGAAATATCTTTCAGTATGCAGTCAAGATTTACATTTAACTTGAAGAAAGCCTTTTTGCGGTTCAGGAAAGAAGACTTTAATTAAGGAGAAGAGTCCAGGTAACAAGGAAGAAATCAACAATTATGAACTCTACGTAAAACCAGTCCTTAAATTTGAATTCCTTTGCATCGATTTTGAGCTGAGGGTACAGAAACTTCTGTATAAAATACGTAAATCCGATAACTAACATAAGTATCGCATACCAGATCTTATCTGCTCCGGCTCCATACATGTAGTAAGCTAAAAATCCTGCGATTATGCCGAGTGCCGAAGCTACTACTGTCTTTATAATGCCATCTCTATACTCTTTCTGCTTTTCCTCAGGCGTTCTGTCCTTAGCAACACTCTTTTTTTCCTGAATCTCAGCTCCTGCTACAGGACTTTCCACAGGTACCTCTTCAGTTTTTCTAGGCTCCTTCCTGCTTTTTAATTTAGGATTTGGTTTACTCACTACGTATACTCTCCTGAACGGGAATTATTCTGGGATCTAATTTCATTAAAAGTATCTAATTTTAACTGGAATTAGACCTTAATTTCGAATTGAATTATTAGATTAGAATTATTATATTTAATGGTTAAATTATTAGACTTAATTCTCATATTTAATTTATTGGGACTAAGTCATCTTCTTAAAGCTAGTAGAGTTTAATATAACGTCTATAGAGCTTAATAGTACCTGATGTTGAGCCAAAGTATGGAAGCAGAGCCAAAGTATGGAACCAGATAAATATCGCAACTCGATCTCTCAGATTTAAGTAAATTCATTACTTAAAACATTACCGATCTGATCTATGGATATCGAATCAATTCCTATTGAATTTAAGTATTCTGAAAATTTATAAGGTCTGTTCCCGCCCGGGTGGTAGACAAGGGTGACTTCAGGGTTAAGTTTCTTGACCATGTTTTCAAGCCCGCGGACATCAAGATGGTCGCTTATTCTAATTGTAGGGTAAGGATAATCCATGCGGCAGCTAAGCACATATTTTTTCATATTCCAGGGAAGCTTGTCAAGATACCAGGGAGCTACTATGAATACCCCGTCATCTCCTTCGGAGCCAAGCCCTTCAAGTTCCCCGGCGTCCTCAAGCATGTTTCGGGTAAGGGCTCTTGTCCTTGCATCCATACGGATAGCCCCGTCATACCCAAAACCCCTGATGAGCTCAACAGCTCACTGGGCTTTTCCAAATTCGTATGCTCCAAAAGCGACCTTCCCGTTTTCAAAAAGGGCGCATTTCATGCCTTCAAGGTCATCTGCAAAATGACAGGCCGGGTCTGCCGGATCTCCATAGTTAGCCTCAGTTATAAGGATATCGCAGGGAGGAAGCCTGCCTGCATCTTTTACATCCCCCGTAACCAGGATCCTTGTCCCAACATCGTTTTCCCAGTAAAAAGCACTTGCTCCGACAGTATGCTCTGTAGGAAAAGTCTTTACCCTTATCCCTCCGACATCGACCTCGTCCCCAAGCCCGAACATTCTGCCCGCATATCTTCTGTCGTGCCTGATTTCAAGGGCAACTGCTGTTTTTTCCGAACAGACCGCATTGGGGGAGAGCATAGCCGATTTTCCATGATGATCAGAATGAGCATGGGTAATAAGGTATGCATCGGGCTGCGAAAGCTTTCCCGGAGTACGGGTGGTGTCAATTGAAAACATGCGTAAATCTCCGGTATCATCCCTGAACCGGACTGAAATATGCGGTTTGAAGCTCCCGCGAGAGTTACGCTGCCTCAGCGCCAGCACACCAAGGTCTATTAGTTTTTTAGAAATCACGCCAATCCCTGAGAGATTACACTTAAGGTATTTAAGTTTAGGGAAAGCGAATAGACTCGTTAATACACCACTTTATATAAAAAATAGAAGACAATATATAAAATTTGAATAGAATCAGTGTGTCTTTTTTATAACTGTCTAAAAGATCTTTTAAAAAGCAAAAATAAGTATTTTAGGCCGGTATGACGCGGACTTTTGCGGAAACACCATCCTATGAGAGGCCAAAATAAAGTTCGAGGCGATGCCCACATCCGGTCTTCCACAAGGTGAAAAATTGAACCTGATGCAAGGGAAAGAATGTTGATATCCCCCATTTTATTGTATAAATATAGACCTGTCAGGAAAAGGGTAAAAGAGAAAAATAATGTATGAGCTATCATCCGTCCATTTGCAATGGCAGAAGGAAAGATAATCGTTCCTAGAGGTTTATCAATAAAGTCCGGAAGGAGTGATCCAATGACCAGGTATGTTGGATCTATAATAGTCCTTAATTGCGGTATGAGATACGCAAGTCCGAAAAATACTCCCAGCGTAATCCCTATATGTCCAAAAAGAAGCATCAAAAATAAAAGGCTTTCAAGTTATATATAATTATATATTAATTTTTATATATTATCTGTGTATATATACTATTAAAGAAAATCATCTGCAAAAATTCGCTAATAAAGAGACTATCCAAAAAGTCAATAACGGCATGTTGTAAAAGTTGTAGTATATCACAACAATCTTTTTAAAGTCTTTTGTGTACATCGCTCAGGAATTCTACGATTTTAACAAATCATTTATTTTTTGTCCGAATAATTTAGAGGCTTTTGGAGCATTGCCGGTGATAATATTTCCGTCAACTGTTACTCCGGGCCCCATATATTGCGCTCCCCTGTCCTCAATCACTTTTGCTTCAGTCCCGCACACTGTTGCCTTTTTGCCTCGTAATACTCCTGCATTGGCTAATATTACTGGCGCAAAACAAATTGCTGAAACAATCTTATTCTGGTTATTCATTTCCTGAGCAATGCGAATGGCGTCCTGGTTATTAAATAATAATCTAGAACCTCCGCCGCCGACAAAAACAACAGCATCGTATTCTCCGGTATTTATCTTATCAATAGTAACTTCTGACTGCGCTTTTCCACCGCGGGAACCATTAATTATTCCTTCCCTTGTGCTGGAAATTACGATCGAATGACCGTTTTTTTCGAGTTCCTCTTTTGTAATAAACAACTCTTCATCACGAAATCTTTCCGGTGGAATTATTATCAGTATCTTTGACATTTTCTCTCTCATCTCCTTTATTATGTATTCAGCTCTTTATAATATACTCAACTTTTAGTTTCTGCATCATGGCAAGCCGGATGCTCCCGCTAAAGGTGTGTGAAGTAAGAGGGGGTGATTTTCGCCTTTAAGGTAAGTAATAAAAATAGTTTCATTCTTACTTGAGTAGATTTTACTCGAAAAAGATTTAATATATTCAACAGACAGTCCTGAGGTAATAAGACCAATAGCCTTTAAACTCTCTGTAACCGTCAGCAATTATTTTTAACTGTTCTTCCGTAGCTACATGACCGTAAAATTTTTTAAAACAATTTAAAAGCGTTTGATCATGTCCCGAAATTTCTTCCATTCTTCCAAGACCTCTTATAAGTTCTAAATGGGCTGACCATTCTCCAATACCCTTGATATTCAAGAGCCATTCTTTTACTTCCTCTATATTGCCGTGCCTTAGAAAACTTTCATCAACCCTGTCAAAGGCCTCGGCAACTGCTATCAAATATTCCGATTTTCTTTCATTTCTTATAATAGAAACCAGGTTTTCTACACCCAAATTTTTTACTTGCCGAGCTGAAGGGAAAGTTTTGTAATCAACTCCTTCAATCTGGATACTATCACCTACAGCTTCAGTAAGCTTGTTTTTCATTATATGGGCTACTTTCATGGATATTCTCTGGCTTAACACCGCCCAGGCCGCTGCTTCAAATGGAGTTAAAAACTTTACTTGATGGAGTCCATAAAGCTCATCCAGCACGGGGGCAAAGTTGGGATCTTCGCTTCCCAGATCATAAAAAGGTTTTAGATCGTCATCCAGACTCAAAAAGAATCTTATCCTATGAAGAATTGCAGACTTCATTTCATCGTTTATTTCTTCGTATGAATAAAGTGTATAAGATAAAACTGGTTTTGAAACAGTACCTTCATCTTTAAGTCTAAAGGCTAGGGTTTGGTTTTCCAGGTAAATTGCCCTAGTAAACGAAAGATCAGATACGGTTTGTTCACCTTCTGAGGGGGAAAACATACCGACAAAATCCAGAGATTTGGAAAAATCAAACGGAGGTTTTGGAAAAAGATCCCCTTGAAGACTATGAAGCATCATTAATTTCTCCTCCACATTTATTACTAGGGAGCGCAGAGGGTCACGAATACCCCGACCTTCAGGTTGGGGATGAAGTGGACCCTCGCCTCTTTTTGATTCCGATCAAAATCTA
>JADGNM010000277.1 GCA_017883485.1 Methanosarcina sp. | reverse complement strand
TGAGTCTGCAAGAGCGATTTCACTCTTGAATAGAGAAAATGTAACTATAAAGTATATAAATTTGTTGACAAATTTACATTTTGTTAACAATAGGTTCACAGCGCGGCTTGCTTCCTGATTGAACAAACAATTTGAAAAAATCAGGAAAAGTGATCCGATGGAAAAAATTGCCTTAGTTGACAACTTTGTACATTTCGAGTCTACTTTCGACTCTTTTTCGCACAGCAAAGGAATTATCTGCACGAAATGCGGCGGTCCTGTCACTAATTACGACCCTGGCAGTATGGCTTATCAAGAATATTATGGGACGTGTCCTCCTGCTATTTGCGAAGATTGCTTGGATGAAATTTTCTTGAGAGTAAAAAGGCACAACCGGAGGGACTGATGGCTCCCAAAATCCGTTTTCATTTTGCCAATTCAGTCGCCCGTTGTTTCATTAAGCCTTGTAGAAGACAGCCTGCCACCGGTAGTGTCAAACTTTGTTCGGCATGTTGCGCCGCACGTGAAGACAACAATTTATTTTTTATGACCATCAGGAGTGCTTAATATGAATTCCGTTGTTAAAACTAATCCTGCGGAATTCCTAAAATTTCATGAGCTCCTTATTCAAAACGCTCCTGAAGGTTATGAACCGTTTTACTTTGCATTAGTCCCTAATTCTAAAGACCCGATTAAAAACGGAAAATACGATCCAATACTAGCGGGCAGTTGGTTCAAAAGAAAACTCTCGGTCAATGCAGCTCATACCCTTCTCGAAAAAGGGTACAACATAGCCATAGCAGCATTAGCTAAAGACCAACTATGTATCGTGGACGTGGATGACATTGAGTTAGTAGGCTCAATCAAATCCACATTAGTTGTGCAATCGAGAAAAAGAATAGGGCGACATAACTTCGTTTTTACCAGTGATGAATCTACTTATGAAAAAGAAGATGCCGTGTTCATTGACAGTGCCAAAGATAATATTGACACAGATATAGCTGGAGAAGTCAGAGCCAACAATGGATATGTAGTGTGCGCAGGTTCGTTTGTAGAATGTTCCGAAGAAGAAATATTAAAAATTCCTGAAGAAGACAGAGTTAATGCAGGGCAATATACTCTATTCGCAGAAAATGACGTGTCTTACATCACATATGAAGAACTGCCATACATCTACAAACAAAAGCATGAAAGTGAAAAATTAGCCGAAATAGCTTATAGAGTAGAAAAAGAAACCCAATCAGAAGGAAAGGAAAATGAAGATTCAAAAAATAAAAGTAGTCTGTGGGCTCTCACGGTCCCAGGACTTACAGGACTAAAAAATAACTCAAATAAACGCTTTAAGATGTTTCCTGAGTTTCATGAAGACGACTCTAAAACCGGAGGGAACGCCAGCATTTCCGGAGATCTTTTGCATTGCTGGAGACATCATGTCAGCCATAATGCGTTCACATTTCTTGCAGTTAAAGCAGGCCTGTATACCTGCCATGATGCAGGAAGAAAATTCAAAGGTCATAGGTTCGGATGCACTAGAACACCAGAGAATGTCTATAATGTTTGGCTCTACGCAAAACAAAACGGGATTATTCCAGATAATGATCCAGCGCCGTCTAAAGCTCTGGAGTATGCTGCTATATCTCTTTTCAAACTTTGTTTAAAGTCAGATTTAATTGATGATTGGAAACTACCGACTGATGTCTATAATCAAACATTAGATCTGGCAAAAACTTCTGGAATCAACACAGGAAGAGAGAAAATAAAAAATGTTAGAGGAAGACCTGCTAAAGAAAAGGTCGACGAGCCAGAAAAAATAAAAATTCCTTTCGATGTGGTGGCGGATAAGATACTAAAACAGTTTCATATATTCAACATGCAGGACACCGGGCAGATTTATATTTATAAAAACGGCGTTTATAAAAACGAGGGTGCTGATGCTATTCTTGAAACCCATATCAGAAGAGTCCACGATGATATTTATACTGAGTCTTGGGGCGTTACTAATCCAACTTTCGAACTTTTGCATGTCCCAAAAGCCACTACTCATTACATAAACGAAGTAATTGCTTACATTCGATCTTATACACATAGACCAAGGAAAGACATCGATGAGGCAGCGAGCCGTTATATCAATCTGAAAAACGGACTGTTTGATCTGTCGGGATGGAAATTCAAGGAACATGACCCCAGGTATTTGTCTATTAGCCAGAGTCCTGTAAATTATGACGAGAAAGCCACTTGCCCAAATATTTCAAAGTTTTTAACAGAAGTTGCGCGTCCAGAAGATATTGATGTTCTTTTTGAATGGGTGGGATATTGTCTAACATTAGAAGTCAAACATCAGAGAGCAGTTTTAATATATGGGCCACCAGGGACGGGAAAGAGTGTATATCTGAGTTTATTAGAGGCAATCGTGGGAGAAGAAAGTCGAACTTGCCAGCCATTACAGAAGATTGAAAGCGATAAGTACCGTTGTGCTCAACTGTATGGTAAAAAGGTGAACATATGCAGTGATATACCAAACACCAAGATGCACGAGTCCCGTATGTTCAAGGCTTTGACGAGTGGGATAGATACCATAAACGGCGAAAACAAATTTCAGACCCCATTCGATTTTAGAAACACAGCGAAGTTGATATTCTCAGCAAACGATGTCCCCGAGGGACCAAAGGACGAAGCTTACTACCAGCGTTGGATGCTAATAGAGTTTTGCAACAGGTTCCGAGGAACGGTTAAAGAAGTTAAAGGTATAATCGATTCCCTGACAACAGAGTGTGAGCTCTCAGGGCTTCTCATTCTTGCACTGAAAGGATTGAAGAAACTAACAAACACAGGTGCCTTCAGTTATAATAAAACATTCGCTGAAGTAGAGAAAGAATATCTGCTCAAAAGTAATCCATCGGCTGCATTCATGGACGAATGTATAGTCATATCCACAGAAGACATGGATGGAACTGTTCTCTATTGTGCCTTTGTTGAATGGTGCAGAACACACAACACAGCCCTTGTATCTCAGATCGGATTCACTCGAAAAATTAGTGCAATGGGTCACACTTACCACAGAGAGAATGTTACAAGGGACGGAAGCAAAAAAGTGACAATGTGGGATAACATTTCGTTGAGATACGAACATTTCGGACAGGATGATAGGGAAATCGGACAGGATGAAAAAAACCTATCCTGTCCGAAAATTTCAAGCCACACGACCCTTGTTAGGCAACCCAAAACCGTATTTGGACAGGATACTTTTCCCTTTGTAGTAAACAAAAATGAAAATAAATCATTAAATAATGAAAATATAGAGTCTGTGAATAAGTCAAAAATGATTTATTCTGAAAACTTTAGCGGTAAGATGAAAACATCCTGTCCTACAGTGCGTTTTTTCGATAGCGAGGTGTACGGACACGAAGAAAAAAACATCCTGTCCGCATCCTGTCCGAAACACCCAAACCCTCTGTCTTTGAATCAAAATGACGAAAACGACAGTATAAAAAATATAAAAGATCTTCCTCCAATGAGAAGAGACTTAAAAACTTTTGAGAGTACATACCGCAGAACCAATGGTATAAACTTGGATAACTTGGATTCAGGCACTGATACTCAGGGTGTTGAACAAGAGAATAGAGAATCAACTAAAGTACCTGAAAAATCAAACCTAATTGTAACTGTCGAAGAAATGGCCAAAGCATGGGAAGAAGAAGGGGTCTAAAATGTCTTTCATCTTCATAGACGTTGAAACTGACGATTCTAACGGCTTTGGTCTAGATCCTTACAGGTCAAAAGTTGTAACGTTTCAGGCTATGACCTCAGCCGGAAAGCCGTTAATCCTTCATGAGCCCAAAAACCTGGATTCATTGAAGGAAAAACTGGAAAATAATGTTGTAGTAGGGCATAATATAAAATTCGAGGCCAAGTATCTGAAGCTTCATTTTGGAGTGACTTTAAAGCAAGTTTATGATACTCAGATAGCGGAGAATGTGCTAGCAGGTGGAACTAAATCTTTAGTCCCGTTAAAAGATCTTGTTTTTAAGTACTGTGGTGAGGTCTTAAACAAGGAATTGCAATGTAGTTTTATTCCTGGTGAAATTCTTTCTTCGGCACAAATTGACTATGCTTTGCAGGACATCTTGCATCTTCCTGAAATAATGAGAAAGCAACTAAAAGTCATAGATGGTCTTGGTCTTCAGGATATATTAAACATCGAAATGAAAGCTATTCCTGCGGTTGCATGGTTGGAACTTTCAGGTATCAATGTAGATATAGAAAAATTAAAAGAAATAGAAGTTTTTGTTGCTGAATTAAAAAAGCAATCCGAAGAAACTTTAATTAAAGAACTGACAAGAAAAGAAAAAGGCGCAGCAGTCCAACTGACTCTTGACAATGAATTGCCTGAAATTGTTCCTAAAATAAACAGTCCTATATCGCTTCTTGAGGCATTATTAGCAAAAGGGTATGACAAATTAAACG
>JADGNM010000276.1 GCA_017883485.1 Methanosarcina sp. | reverse complement strand
CGTTTTTTATTCTACCATTGGTTATTAATCACACTTATCTGTGATGTCAAAATCAATATCAATCAACTGATTTTGGGTAGGCTGAATAGTTACTAAATTCATTTAAATCTTCTAATGACGTCTACCTGCAAAAGAGGCCGTAACCAGAGACTACAGCAGATAGCATGAGCCGGTATTATAGAGTTCAAAGACTCAGAGTCAAAGACTCGATTAAGGTGATATGCAGTAAGAAACCGCGAAAAAAAGCATTAACTCATTATTATAAAATACCTTCAATTTTTCAAACGCAAATAGGCTGAAAGATGTTTTTATATGATAGTAGGTATAAATAATGTTATAAAATTCACGGGTGAAATTCATATGGTTCACGACGATTGTATGCTAATTCTGGGAGCGAACATTTACGCAAATCCAACATATACGGTGTTGTATCAGGCAGACAGGAATACAGAAAATAAGATAACCCTGTTTACTCTGGAAAACAGCGAGAGCGGTTTGATTCTTACAACGGAAATTCAAGATGAGAATTCCAATCTCATAGCAAAAATCGATAAAAATAAGCTTATCCAAATTGACGAGAAATTTGATGCTCAGGGGAAAATCGAAGAAGGAAATGGCCTCATGCTGACAAGAAAAGAAGATGGCGCCGTCATTCTGAATACCAGAATTACGGAAGACGGATATGTGGCAGTGAAAGGGATTTTTTATCTCGGAGACAAGAAAATATACGTAGCTGATCGTGCGATTGAAATCAACGACGTGTCCCGGCAAACCATAAACGGTGTGAATATGCACGATTCCATTTTTATCGGCACTCCCGAGATCACGCTGACCGACGATGGGGTGGTGCTCTCGGCCGATAAATGTTGGAAAGAAGAGTCTTAAAGGCTTTCCTTTCCTTTCAAATATTTTCTAACAGGTCTCGTGGATCACTAACTTGAAGGAGTATTATAATAGCTACGACCCGCTCGCGAGTCTATACTGCAATTCATTTTATCTCTTAAGTATCTTTTATTAAAGCGATTTTCATTAAGGCTATTTCTCTTATTTTTGAGTGCACGCAGTAATTTCCCCGCTAATATCCTCCCTGAGCATCTTAACGGCTGTATCGAATTCACTTGTCTGGCCAAGGACCCACATAAGCTTGACAAGGGCAGTTTCAGGCAGGATATCTTCCCCTTCGATTGAGCCAGCCTTTATCATATCACGGCCTGTGTCGTAGACGCGGTCGCAAATTCTGCCGTTAAGGCACTGGGATGTACTTATGACGGGAATTTTTGCATCCGTAGCTTTTTGGATAAGGGGAATCCATTTCGTAGAAACGTGTCCCAGACCGGTACCTTCGAGAACCAGTCCTTTGTAACCCTTTCCGATATAATAGTCCAGAACTGCGGGGTCTGCACCCGGGGTAAATTTAACCAGAGCACATTTCGGCTCCATTCCCGGTTTAAATTTGAGGGATTTTTCGCCGCGTCCTGTATATTCAATGTAAGTTTCTATTTCCCTGGTACTGTAACCTACAATCCCTATCGGGAAGGAATTAACGGATTTGAAAGCATCTCTTCGGGATGTGTGCATTTTCCGGACTTTTGTGCCTCGGTGGATCTCGCAGAAATTGTCTGAACTTGTGCCGTGCATGACAACTGAAACCTCGGCAATGTCGCTAATAGCAACTAAGGCTGCACAGATTGCATTCATGGCATTATCGCTGCTGGGACGGTCGGCACTTCTCTGGGAACCTACCAATACGATAGGCACAGGCGTTTCTATCATAAAAGAAAGCGCTGCAGCGGTATACATCATTGTGTCCGTTCCGTGGGTTACTATCACTCCGTCGGCTCCTGCTTCTATCTCCTCCACGACTGCACGGGCAAGGTTTTGCCAGGACTCCGAATCCATATTTTCAGAGAGGATGCTTGAGATTACCCTGCCCTTGAAATCTGCTATTTCTCTGAGTTCAGGAATTGCTGCAAGGATGTCATCCGCAGTAAACTGGGATGTAACCGCTCCCGTCCGGTAATCGATCTTGCTGGCAATGGTTCCGCCTGTAGAAAGAATTGCTATTTTTGGAAGCTTTTTTCCAGGCTCTGAAAGCTCTTCTTTTACAGGCCTGCATTCCCTACAGCTGTTTCTAACCCTGTTCGCATTCCCTTCGTTATTTTCCAGAAAGGTTATCCGGACTTTATCCATTGAAAAGCCGGCATTATAACCGCTCTTCATTTTTATAGTAATATATCCTTCCATGGAAGGCATTACTTTGCCTTCATAGACTGTGCCGTTCTTCTCAATGCGCACCCAGTCGCCCTGTTTGAATTCCATGAACAATCCCTTTTCTGCTAGTTTTTGAAATGCTATTAAAGACTTATTAAAGATGTTATTAAAGATGCTACATAAGTACTAACTAAAATGCCGCACATATCAATATAATTAGAGGTCAAGGTAATATTAAAATCAAATGCGTTTTGTACTTAACTTCCCGGATAAGATATATCACTCAGCCTTACTATCCAAATCAAAATACCCAGCCTTACTATCATGCCTTACCACTCAGGCTTTCCTGTACTCATTAACCGCTGTAAGCAAATTTTCAAAAGCAGAATCTGTCATATCTTTCAGGGTTGCAATTTCCTGCTTGTTAAGTTCGAGATCAGTCTGTCTTTTCGAAAGGTAATGCCGTATTTCCTCCGGGGCAGGCCCGCCAGTAAGTTTCCTTCGTTTTATGTTTGAAACCGGATCAAGGGCTTCCTTTATCATATTTTTAGTTAAACCCCTACCCGAGAGAGAATCCCCGAGCACAATTTCAGCCACGGAATCAATCTTTTCCAGGGTAGGCTTCTCTTCTTCCTTTGCCAGCATGCCTACTATCTGGTGGGCAGTCCTGAAGGGAATTCCGGTTTCCCGGACCATGGTGTCCGCAAGTTCGGTGGCTGTTGTAAAACCGGCAACTGATTGGGCTGCAAGCACTTCGGCATGGACTCTCATTGTCCTTATCATCCCCTCCATTATCCTTACGGATGCACTGACGGTCTCAACCGAGCGCCAGATATTTGGAGTTGCTTCCTGCAGGTCCCGGTTGTAACTCAGGGGCAAGCCTTTGCAGATCGTGATCAAAGACATGAGAGCTCCGACAGCCACTCCTGTTTTTCCGCGCATGAGTTCTGCTGTGTCAGGATTTTTCTTCTGCGGCATTATCGAGGAAGTAGAGGCATACGTATCATCGAGTTCGACGAAATTAAATTCGGACGAAGACCAGATTACAAGCTCTTCAGCCATCCGGCTCAGGTTTATCATCAGGTTCGTAAATACCGAGGCGCACTCAATAAGATGATCCCTGCTGCTGACTGCATCCATCGAATTTTCCAGCAGACCTTCAAAACCCAAAAGTTCCTGAGTCCTTTTCCTGTTAAGGTTAAAACCCGTAGATGCAAACGCAGCAGCTCCAAGGGGACAGAGATTTACCCTTGAAAAGGCGTCCAGAACCCTGTCAAAATCTCTGCCGAAGGCAGCTTCATGGGCACAGATGTGATGAGCAAATGTTGTCGGCTGGGCATGCTGCAGGTGAGTAAAGCCAGGCATGAGAGTATTGATGTGTTTTTCTGCAAGGGTGAGAAGAGTATTTCGAAGGGCAAAGATCTCTTCGAGCAGGCCTGTAAGGTCTTCCCTGAGAGCCAGCCTGATGCAGGTTGCAACCTCGTCGTTCCTGGAACGCCCTGAGTGCATCCTGCCTCCCACATCCTCTCCAACCATATCGATAAGTCTTGACTCCAGGGAGATATGGATATCTTCGTAACTGAAATCAAGCTTTTCCATACCCCCTTCCCTGATTCTCAAAAGCCCGCTAAGGATTTTACTGCAGTCTTCCTTACTTATTATGCCCTGCTCCTTCAACATGACTGTGTGAGCAAGGTCGACTGCTATGTCAGCTTCAAAAATCCTCCTGTCAGCTTCCATTGAAGAGGTATAACGTAAGATTTCCTCTCCCTGGGCGGCTTCCAGCCTGCCTCTGCGTAAAATGTTGCTCATCGGGTTTCCTCTATGTAATCTTTATTGTGATCTTATTAAATCAACCAGCATCTGTGAGAATTTCTATTGGAGTAATAAAGGCCTGTATAAAAATGTACCTGTGAGACTAATAATGCCTTTGAACCATAATGCCTTTGAGCTCAGCAATTAAAAAATCTGTACCACGGTATTACTCCAGATAATAAATAAGAATCGGTTTCAGGGAATTTTCCTGTTGAGCAATTGTACCGGAGGGAAGTCTTCTTTTTTGAAGTTAACTGAGGTTTTGCCAAATTTGATAATAATGCTCTAAAAGCAAAAAAGCCTTTTAAGATGGTTTATTTTACCAAAAAATCACTTTTAGAGCCTCTAAAATAATACTAAAAAATACTATTGAATACGAATCCAGCTTTAAAAACTGCAATAATATTACATTTGCCA
>JADGNM010000275.1 GCA_017883485.1 Methanosarcina sp. | reverse complement strand
GAAAAAATAGACCGGGTATAAAAAATTAACGATTCGAAAAAATCCGAGCTTGTTGGAAGATTATGACGTTGCAAAAATAACTTTTCCTACAGGCTCGTTAGGCTCTAAGGTAGATAACGATGGGTAAAAAAGAAATAATCGATCCTAATTCAGTTATTAATGATTTCTTCAAATATGTAGGACAGTATCGTAATGCTTCAAGGTGGTTTGTCTTCTGCTGAAAATACATTGTTTCCGAATCAGCAAGTAAGAGGGTTGCTTATTGAATTGGCACTCAAGACATATATATGTGCTTCTGGGAAAGTTTCATGGGGGCACGATTTAAAAGCTTTAGCCAAAGAAGCCATGGAACACGGATTGGTGCTAAATGAAAACGACCAAAATAATGTAATCTCCAACACTAATGATATTTACTTTCGGGGAGGAGCCTGGGATTCAGACTATATATGCCGCTATCCAAAACCAAATAGAGGCACCATGGTCACAATCACCCCTACACATCAGATGGTTGATGATATGGTTGAAAGAATTGTGGGCCAAGCTAAAAAAAAAATTACGCTTAGAAAAGGGCAAGTTAATGAATAAGCCTAACCAGCGCATCCAGCGGATTTCCAAAAGCGTCGCGATTTTTGCGTAGCAAAAATACGCGCCCCTTTTTCCAACCGCTGATGCTTATCGTTATGTGTTTGGAAAGGATAATTTACGCGAAAATATATAATAATCGTGTTATCAATAGTGTTACTGTTTAACCTAATATCATGCACGGAGGAACCCGCTATGGATAAGAAGTCCTATAACAAGCTTTCAACCGAAGAAGAAAGAGTCATTGTCCATAAAGGCACAGAGGCACCTTTCAGTGGGGAATATAACGACTTTTCTGGAAAGGGCTCTTATTACTGTAAACGATGCAATGCGCTCCTGTATCGTTCAGGCGATAAGTTTGCATCTACCTGCGGATGGCCCAGCTTTGATGATGAAATCAAAGGAGCCGTTACAAGGCAAAAGGATGCCGATGGGACAAGAACCGAGATATTGTGTGCAAATTGCGGGGCACATTTGGGTCACGTATTTGGAGGAGAAGAGCTGACAGATAAGAATATCAGACATTGTGTCAATTCCATCTCCCTGGTATTTGTACCGGATGGAAAAGAGCCTCTCGAAGCAAAAGCCTACTTTGCAGGAGGCTGCTTCTGGGGTGTAGAATATCTCTTTGAGCAGAAAGAGGGAGTCATTTCGGCAGTCTCAGGTTATATGGGAGGTTCTATGGAAAACCCCTCCTATCGGGATGTTACCGGGGGGGAAACCGGACACTTGGAGGCTGTCGAAGTAACATATGATCCGGGCAAAGTGGATTTCGAGAAACTTGCCAGATTCTTCTTTGAGATTCATGATCCGACACAAGCCAATGGTCAGGGTCCGGATATTGGGGAACAATATCTATCAGCGATTTTTTATAAAAATAATGATGAGAAAAAGATTGTTTATAAACTAATTGATATCCTCAAGACGAAAGGATATCAAGTCGTAACAAAAGTACTTCCCGCCGGTACCTTTTGGAAAGCTGAAGAGTACCATCAGAACTACTACGACAAGAAAAAAAAGCAACCATACTGCCATGTGTACAAAAAGAAATTTTAATTAAAACACCTTTTGCCAAGAGACGCTTTATTAAGGAGTTGTTATTCTGAACAAGAAGCTGAAGGTAATAAGTTTCATCTAAAACAAATGAAAAACATAACAAGGCGTTGCACCGGACGGCAATTCCGCTGCGCCACATTGCCACCGGTGAGCTTGAACGTTATGAATAAAAAAGGGGAGCTGACAAATAATGAAACAGTCAGTTGTACATGTGGCGGTAGTGGTTTCTGATTATGATGAGGCCATAGGCTTCTACACTAGTAAACTTGGCTTCAAACTGATTGAGGATACTTACATTCCAGAACAAAACAAACGTTGGGTATTGGTGGCACCACAGAACTCGAAAGGCGTGGCCATATTGCTTGCCAAAGCAGCTAATCCAGAACAAACAAGATTCATAGGAAATCAGGCAGGTGGGCGTGTCTTTCTATTCTTGAGTACAGACGATTTTTGGCGTGATTACAATCAGTTTTTGGCAAACGGTATTAAGTTTGTGAGAAATCCTGAAAAACATGTGTATGGAATGGCAGCCGTTTTTGAAGACCTGTACGGTAACCGGTGGGATCTTCTTGAGCATGCAGACGGTCATTATTTCTCGCAAAAAAATTCATAACCCGTCAATCCAGCCGATCGCTGCGCTCCGGCTGAGCTTTTCGTTATGTAAGGCAAAAAATGAAATTCGATAAAATCAACATATCTGACAAATTTGGGAAGCTTCCTGCTGGAGACTATGCAGTAAGGCTGATTGCAAAGATGAATAACTATGATATCAAAATCGTGAAATTCAAAGGTGACTTCATTTGGCACAGTCATGCAGAAACAGATGAGACTTTCATCATTGTAGATGGCGTACTTGTTATGAATTTCCGGGATCGTACTGAGGAAGTGCACGCTGGAGAAATGATTGTCATCCCAAAAGGTGTCGAGCACAAGCCATCTTCCACGGACGGATACAAGGCCATCCTTATTGAGCCTGAGGGTGTTCCAAATACGGGGAATGTTAAGAATGAAATTACCATCGAAAAATTTGAATGGGTATAAGTGCGGCCTGATGAGTATTGTGGGACAAAAAATAATGAAACCATTGAAGATCAATTTCAAGGATAAGTTTTCAAAATTCCCAAATGAAGATTATGCTGTTAGAATTGTTGCTATGATGAACAATTATGAGATCAAAATCGTGAAACGAAAAGGCGAATCTATTTGGCATAGTCATCCTGATACAGATGAGACATTCATAATTTTAGACGGTAAAATGCAAATGAACTTCAGAGACAAGGTTGTTGAATTAAATTCTGGAGAAATGATTGTTGTCCCGAAAGGAGTAGAACATAAACCTTCATCCGAAGAAGGATATAGGGCAATTCTGATAGAGCCGGCAGGTGTTTCTAATACTGGTGATATTGATAGCGCATTTACGATAAAAAAAGCAGAATGGATATAGCGGAACATAACAAAATCAATACAGCCGATCGCTACGCTCCGGCTGATTTTTTCGTTAAATATATTGTAAATACATTTGTAAATACATTATTTTTGTGATATTATTGAGCCATGAAAAAAATTAGATGGGACGAAGCAAAAAATAAGATTCTCAAGGAAGAAAGAGGCGTTTCATTTGAAGAAATTTTAGATTCAACATTCTTAGGAGCTGAAAAACATAGTACGAGAAATAATCAAATGGTTTTATTATATGAATACAAGAAATATGTCTGGGTTGTACCTTGCGTTGTTGAAGATAAATATATTTTTTTGAAAACAATGTTTCCTAGTCGCAAATATACAAAAATGTTTAAAAGTAAAAGAGGTGAAAAATGAAAAAACTCATATTAACAAAAGAAGAAAAAGAAATCGAAGATGCTTTGCTGAGCGGTGATTTCAAGCCGGTAAAGGGAAAAGAATTGGAAAATATAGAAAACGCCCTCAAATCAAGAAAAAAAGACACAACAATGACCATTAGAGTAAATAGCGAAGATATTGAAAAAATTAAGGGCAAAGCAAAGAAATTGGGAATAAAATACCAATCTTATATTACAGAGATTATACATCAGGTTGCTCAATAATTAGTTCTAATGAATAGATATTTATAACAAGGTCAATCCAGCCGATCGGCGTACACGCATGCCTCCGACTGATTTTTTCGTTATATGGAATAAGGAAATGAAAGAATATAAGTTCAACAACATATATGAGCTTGTTTTCCTGATCGATGAATCCGTCAGCTACGGCGAATCATTTTGGAATTACAATGAAGAAATTTTTACTAAATCTTCATCATATTTCTCAAAGTTTACCTTGCTCCATCTTTACATTATAACAAGTGCGCTTAATTATCATTGGGACTACTTCAGGAAGAATGGTGATTGCATTGACGAAGAAAGAATTGAAAAGTGGATGTCACTTTTCGAAACGTATGGTGTTCAAATAGGTCCATGCGATCTTTCTGATGAAGAAGGACCATATAATTGGTTGGAAAATAATTTTGAAAAGTTTGAGGTGCTTTTTTCAGCAATGGCTGACGAGGCATTCCATATATTGTTTTACAATAGAAACTTCCTTCTTGAGTTCAACAAATTGGTAGCGGAAACCGTCGAAGAAACAAAATATCCGAGTGAACTTCTCACAATAAAGGGAAGATTAAAGAGAAGGAGAGTTCCAGAATGGCTTAGAACAGCTGTATTCCATCGAGATAAAGGACGCTGTGTCTATTGCGGCACAGACCTAACAAGTATCGTAAATACTATAAATCAAAAGAATTTTGACCATATGGTCCCTTTGGATCTTTTTGGGGCTAATGACCCATGCAATATTCAACTTACATGCGAATCATGTAACAAAATTAA
>JADGNM010000274.1 GCA_017883485.1 Methanosarcina sp. | reverse complement strand
CTCCAATAGCTGTCATCGATTTCACTGCAAACATAATATTTGGCGTATGAGGTCAATGATGATGCTTTACTTGGTAATGTGACATAGTCAAGATAAAAATCTTAACTCAACTCTTTTCAAGGCATTTGAGAATATCCTCAGCTTCGTACTTAGTTTTTATAATTCTGGTTCTGCCCCTTTGCCCCTTACCCGTAAAATCCGCATCTACATAGTTAAGCACCTGGAGCCGGTTGACAATTCCGTAAAAGCGGGTATATCCAAGCTGTGTCAGCTCATGGAAGGACTTGTAGAGCTCACCTGCCTGAACTTCTCCTTTTCTTGCTATTAAATCCAGTAAGCTTTTTTCGGGATCTGACAGAAGGCTTATGCCCCTGCAGATGTGAAGCAGTTTGGATGCTTCGTATGCTTTCTCTATATCTGCAGAGGAGATCGTACGGCCGCCCCTGCGTTCTGCGTTAAAATCTGAGCGCTTAAGAAGATCAATCCCAACCCTGAGATCTTCGGTCTTTTCTACATAAGAGACCACAAGTTCCAGCAGTTCATCAGAAATTACCTTCGGATAAAAGCCGTATTTTGCCCTGTCCTTAAGAATGTCGAGAATTTCCGCGCCCCCGTACCTGGGAAAGAAATTTCTTCAGGCAGAAAAATCGAATTAACTCTGGAATCTATACAATAGAGGTCAGATGTATCATTTACAATCCCGATTACACCTATCTTTGCTCCAGGATACTGCTCATGAGCCCTGAGCAGGGAGTACATAACCTCATTGGCATGCCCTTCGTAACAAAGATAATTGAGATCGTCCAGGGCAACAATCAAAACCTTTTCTGATGAGATAAGGGAATTAACAACAGTTTCGAAGATTTTACGAAACGCAATTCCCGAATTAGGGGGAGAAATTCCAAAGAGTTTTCTGTAAATCCTTGAGATTACTGCAAAGCGTGTGGAATCAATCTGGCAATTGACCTTAACGGCAACGACATTTGGAGCATGGGCCTCAGCTTCTTTGAACACTTTCATAACCGCACTGGTCTTCCCGGTGCCAGGAGGGCCTACCAGCAAACAGTTCAGAGGCCGCATACCGCGGAAGGCTGGCCTGAGCGCGAACTTTAGAGAGTTTAATTGTGCCTCCCTATGGGGGAAATATTCCGGGAGATAATCGGGCTCAAGCACGGAAAGGTCTTTAAATAACGTTTCATCCCAGAGTAGAATATCATTACCTGTCAAAGGAAGTTGCTCCATTTATTATTGAATAATATTGAAAGAGGTATGGGGCTTTAAAAATATATTTGGTTGGAGCGGAGCTTAAAAGTTTATAGCAGCAGGGAGTACATGTAGATAAATCCATGTTTTAAGTCCGCATTTTAATCGAAAATATTCAATCATAAAGTCCAAATTTGTTATAAATGAGCTAAGTCTTTGATGTACCTGTCTATCGTTCTTTTTATATTTTTTATAGATATGTTCTACTTCATTTTAGCTTTTTTGAATTAAGCATTCATACGCTTTTCCTCAAAGACAACAGATCAATAATATCTCGAACGAAAACGCTTAAGTGATATTGAAAGAAGAGCATTAGTAGAATAGTTAAAATAGTTAAAATAGCTAAAATAGTAAATATAGAGTACTATACAGTAATATAGATATATATATGTAAAAAAATAACCGTAATTTGCGATAAGGGGGAGAAAAGGAGTATGGAAATAGAATCAAAGTTTCTGGTAGCCGATGAGGCAGATTTTCAGGCGCTCGAAAACCTGCCAGAGCTCGCTTCATATGTCCTCTCCGAAGCCAAAGTCCGGTTAATTGAGGATACTTTTCTTGATACTGAGAACAGGTCTATCATGGCTGCAGGGTATTACCTGCGGGTGAGAAGTACTCAGGGAGAAAATGGTGCCTGGGTAACCATTAAAAGCCTGGGAGGTTTTGAAAATGGAACTCACAGAAGAGAGGAGTATGTCAGCTTCCTGCCAGAGGGAGTATCTGTACTCGAATGCCCGAATTCCCGTATCAGAAACATGATTTTTGAATTTACAGCGGGACTTGACCTTTTACCCCTCCTGTCGCTCAGCCAGAAAAGGATAATTCGCCAGGTAAAATCGGGAGAAAAAACTATAGCTGAAACTTACCTGGACAGAGTGAACCTGAAAAGCGATGACAGGGAAAAGCGCTATAACGAATTTGAAGTGGAACTTAAAAATGAAGGAATTCCCGAAGACCTGAAGCATATCCGGGATTTCCTGCTTAAAAACTACAACCTGTCCGAAGATCCTTTCTCAAAATTTGAGAGAGCTTCCATGTTCATGGAAAACCTTCCTGAAAAGACATTCCTGAGCCTCAAAGAAAGAGCCATTTGCGCACAACTTGCAGACCAGGATGACGTATACGGAAAGCGAGCCAAAATTCTCTTAGCTTTTGATAAAGGTCAAACCAGTGACGAATTGAGTCTCCTTCTGGGTGTTTCTCAAACTGAGATAGAAACCCTGCGTTCAAAGTTTGAAAAAGAAAGGCTTTCTGTTTTTCCTTTTACAACTGATGAAGACAAAGACCGGAAGTTTCATCTCCGGTTCCCAGGCTGTGCTATGGAAAAAGAGAAAAAAATTGTAGACTTTAAAGAATGGGACCCGGAAAATCTTCTTGAATATTATGGAGCAGACAAACTCAGGGCAGAAAAAGCCAGAGAAAATGCACTTACTCTTTTTGATGGACTATTTATCTGCCATGGAATGAGAGAGGAGGAGAAAAGACTTCTTGGCCTTGCAGCTTTCCTGAAGGAAATAGGAAATTTGGCTCTTCCGGAAGCAAAGAGTTTTATGAGCAGGGAAATTCTCCTGACGCATCCAATAAAAGGACTCAAAATTCATGAAATTCTGATGCTTGCACTGATCACGAAACTGCAGGACCCGGACATTAGCGAGAAAAATTTTATCTCAACCCTGAGAAACTCACATACGATGGTGCCTCCTGTTTTCCAGAATAAAGCCCGAATGCTTGCGGCTCTTATACGAATTGCAGACCTTTTCGAATTTCCATACGAAGCCAGGCCCGGAATTATAAGACAGCTTGGAGACGCTCTTGAGATAGAAGTGATAGGAGTCGATCTTGAAAAAGCTGCAAAAAAAGCTGAGAGAAAAAGCGAACTCTGGAAATATCTTTTCGGAAGGGAACTCCTATTTACGCAAGTCCCTGAGGACGAAAAAATCAGGGACGAAAACGAATTGAGAACAGAGAAAGAAATCAGGAAGGAAAAAAAACCGGACAAGGATAAGTGTAAACAGCCGGGAAAGCTAACTGTCGAACCAACAGATCCTATGGGCTTGTTTGGCTGCAGAGTACTTTTCTCTCAATTCTCCTGTGTGCTTTCCCATGAGAAAGGAACCATAAAAGGAGAAGATATCGAGGACCTTCACGATATGCGCGTTGCAGTCCGCAGGATGAGGGCAGCAGCAAAGGTCTTTGAGGCTTATCTTGATTCCGGAAAGCTGAAGCCCCACCTTAAGGAGCTAAAGAGAACGCTTGGAGCTCTTGGGAAAGTCAGGGACCTGGATGTTTTCAGGGAAAAAGCGGAAAAATACTTAGAAACTCTGCCTTCAGGGCATGAACATGATCTAGACCAGCTTTATAAAATACTTTCAAAGGAGAGAGGAAAAGCCAGGGAAAATTTGCTTGATTATCTGGACAGCGGAAAATACAGTCGTTTTAAGAGGGATTTCTCGGATGCCCTTTCCTCTCCCGAGACTCTAATTCTCCAGACGACCAGTGAGAAATGCGATACTTTGCCGCACAGGATAATGGATGTGCTCCCGTCGATACTTTATGCACGTTTAGCTGACGTTGATGCCTACTACGAGTGGGTAGAAGGGCTTTACCTCCCTGTAAACCGCATGCACAGGCTCAGGATTGCAGCCAAAGGATTGCGTTATACCCTGGAATTTTTTGAGGGCATTCTTGGAGATGATGCAAAAATCATGATCGAGGAATTGAAAAACCTTCAGGACCACCTGGGAGATCTGCATGATTCGATAGTTGCAATTGACCTGCTGGACTCCTTCCTGAGGACTGGAGAATGGGGTTCTGTTGAAAATGAAAACACTTCAGGAGAAAAAGGTTTCTCCGAAGGCATGGAAGGAGTAGAGGCGTATCTCAAATACAGGGAAGAAGAACGTCAAACTCTGCTCGATACCTTCCCCGAACCCTGGGGAAAAATAAGAAATGGAGAGTTCAGGGAAAGGATTGAAAGAAATGTCAAAAAACTGCTTGAAAGTTCCTTATGATTTCTTCTCTTTCTTATTTTTCTCTCTTTTTGATTTCTTTTCTCTGATTTTTCTCTCTTTTGATTCTTCTCTTAAAGCTCTATCCAAAAAGTGTTATACCTACTCTGACTTTTACACTTGGCATTAGCACTAAGGGATAACAAATATATAATTTCACGTATTACTGTACCGATATCTAATGCTAGTTGAAAACTATCACAAGTGATAAAGGACTCGAACTTGATGC
>JADGNM010000273.1 GCA_017883485.1 Methanosarcina sp. | reverse complement strand
ATTTTTCTCTACAACAGCCTTTATAAAAAAAGGTTACTGTAATTATAATGAATATTAATTATTATTTTTAAGAATGTACTTTAGGGACTTAAAAAGCCCACTTAGCCAACAAAGAATCATCAGGAGTAGTTAAAGATGAAGTTCGGAATCGAATTTGTGCCGAGCGATCCTGCCTTAAAGATCGCATACTATGCAAAGCTCGCAGAACAGCAAGGATTCGACTATGTCTGGATCACTGACCACTATAACAACCGTGATGTATACTCCACACTAACGTTGATCGCTCTGAACACTAACAGTATCAGGATAGGTTCCGGTGTCACAAACTCGTATACCAGGAACCCTGCGATTACTGCCTCAAGTATTGCTTCTATTGCCGAGATTTCAGGCGGCAGGGCAGTCCTCGGCATCGGGCCCGGCGATAAAGCAACCTTCGATGCCATGGGCATTTCCTGGGTTAAGCCTCTTGCTACCATCAAAGAAGCAATCAAGGCAATCAGGGGTTTTCATGCAGGTCAGAAGGTCTCAATGGATGGAGAAGTGGTCAGGTTCGCATCTGCAAAGCTAGCTTTCACTGCCGGAAAAATCCCTATATACATGGGAGCCCAGGGCCCCAGGATGCTTGAACTTGCCGGGGAAATTGCAGACGGTGTCCTTATCAATGCTTCCCACCCGAAAGACTTTGAGCTTGCCGTCGAACAGATCCGGAAAGGAGCCGAAAAAGCCGGCCGCGACCCTAGCGAAGTCGACGTTACAGCTTACACTTGCTTCTCCATTGACAATAATCCGGAGAAAGCAGTCAATGCCGCAAAAGTAGTAGTTGCATTCATTGCTGCAGGTTCTCCGGACCTCGTCCTCGAGCGCCACGGCATTCCGGTTGAAGCAAAGAGCCAGATCGGAGACGCAATTGCAAGGGGAGACTTCGGAGCCCTCACGAGCGGGCTTGTAACCTCACGGATGATCGAAGCCTTTGCCATTTGCGGAACTCCTGAGGACTGCATGAAGAGAATTAAGGACCTTGAGGCAATTGGAGTCACTCAGATTGTAGCCGGATCTCCTATCGGTTCTGACAAAGAAAAATCAATAAAGCTTATAGGTAAAGATATCATTGCAAAGATGTAATTTTGCTTCTTAAAGATGTAATTTTATCGCGTCTTGCATAAATACTCTTAACTTACTAGAAATATTTTTAAAAACATCTTGTCCTCAGGGCAAGCAAATTAAGGATTGGAGATAATTGTTTGCCACCACTGCTGCGACTACACTCCGGTCTTTGCAGACATTTCGGTAGGTTCCGTAGGGCTCCTGGCGGATGGCTTGAACTCGCCGAAAAGCTTATCGAAACGAAGCGTAAGAATAATGTTAAACATTTCGCGGAAGTTTGTGGAAAGTTCAGCCTTAAGACAGGAATCCGTAATGAAACTAACTGAAATCAGAACATATTAAAAACCGTCTGAAACCAGAACATATAAAAGATGATTAAATTAAGAATCAGGAGTTGGAATCTGGAATGATTCGCGCTTTCTATATAGGACGTTTCCAGCCGTATCATTTCGGCCACCATGCAGTAATCACCCGAATTGCAGAAGAGGTTGACGAACTGGTAATAGGCATCGGAAGCGCCCAGAAAAGCCATGAAGCCACTGACCCGTTTACCGCAGGAGAAAGAGTGCTCATGATCTACAACGCGCTTGAAAACCTTCCTATTCGCCACTATGTCCTTCCCATCGAAGATGTCAGGTACAATTCTATCTGGGTTTACCACGTCATATCCCGGACTCCCAGTTTTCAAGTAGTGTATTCGAACAACCCTCTGGTTATCCAGCTCTTTAGAGAAGCCGATTTTTGCGTAAAAGAATCCCCTCTTTATGCTCGAGAGAGATACACCGGTACAGAAATCCGAAGACGTATGATTGCAGGCGAAAAATGGGAACACCTTGTTCCAAAGCCTATCGTAGAAGCGATCAGGGAAAGCGATGGAGTAACTCGCCTCAGGAATGTATCTGCCAGTGACGGTAATTCTTCGCTGTAACAGTCGAGTTGCGGCTCGACGATGCGCTGTCCTTCCCAAGTTTCGCTTCGGGAGCACGAGGTCCTTTTCGGTCGCTACGCTCCCTCAAGAGGACTGATAATGGGCACAGCTTTTTTCGCATTCTAACCGAAAAACGAAATATTTTAAAAAAAAGATAAAAAACTAAAAATCGAAAAGCGATTTTTGAGATTTCGACTCCGTTTTTTTAGATGTTTTCTCAGCTTCAGTTTCGAGATTTGCAGGTTTAAGCTCAGAGACTTTTTCGACAACAAGTTCACTTTTTGTAGGAACCTTCTGATTGGAAGTTTCAGATTTGCCCGGCGATCCACCGTCTTTTTTCTCTTCAGGCTTAATTGTGCAGCCAGGGGGCATCTGCCTATCATTTCCTGATGGAGCAGGAGTTTTGAAAAACTCTACATCTTCGCCATCTTCGCGACCTTCACGGAACAGTTCCTGTGCTTCGTCGTAGATTTTCTGCAGCTTTTTGCTGGCTTTTGTGCTTCCGGAAAGGTACATCAATTCCTCAAGCTCAAGCCCTAAGCCTGCAGTAATTTCGATTGCAGCTCTTTCGTCCTTTATCATACTGGAATAAAGCTCCAGAAGGTGATTTCGGGAATAACGTATGGACTCAGAACTGTGTTCTCCAATTTTGGAAGCAATATTATCCCTCATATCTCGCTTTGAGCGAGTCTGTCCGAGCCTTCTCCAGAGAGAAGGCTGCTGGTACTTAATGAACCCCGGATAGGCCTTTGTCTTTGAGATTGCGGCTCCACAGACCATAAGCATGCTGGCATATCTCCACAGATGATAGTTCTGGCGTTTCTTTACACGCCCCAGATAGAGGTCAGCTTTCGAAAGGTAGCCAAATCCGGTTCTGGTATCTCCAAGGTCACCGTCCTTGCTTGCATACTGGATAGGTAAGTTTTCGTCGATCCAGTGCACAAGGTCTTCAGGGCTTTCATCAATTCCACGTGCGACTTCAAGAGCCTTCTTACAGTCGTTGCTCTTGAATATCCTCTGCATTGCCTTGAAAATATTCTCCTTCACATCTCTGGCTGCAGTACTTATATCTTCAACTTCCAGCACTTTCTTCCCGCAAGCTGCAGCCTGAAGATCATTTATTGCACTCCTGAGGTCACCACCAGCGTTTTCGGCAATTTGCTGGACTGCCTCCATACTGCACGAAATTCCTTCATTCTCACATATCTTCTTCAAAGCAGGCACCATCGAACGGCTCTGCACCGACCCGAACTTTATTTCCAGACAGAGGTCCCGGATAGTAGGACTCAACCCGTAAACATCATTTGCAATCAACACTATCGGCTGGAGTGTAGTCTTTATGATCCCGGCAATCGCCCGCATCCCGCCTTTATCCGCACTCCCGTGAATGTTGTCCGCCTCATCCAGAATAATCAGGCGTTTTCCTCCAAAGAAAGTATTCATAGACGCCGCTGATCCCGCAATCTTCTCGATCACGCCTGCAGTCCTCTGGTCGCTTGCATTCAGTTCGATAACTTCCCAGCCCATATCCCGGGCAAGGGCATGAGCACTTGAAGTCTTCCCTACACCTGCAGACCCCTGGAGCACAACTGCCCTCTTTTCAGGTACACCCGAAAGCCACTCCTCAGCCCAGGTCCGCAAATCATGCACCGCCTTCTTATTCCCCACAATCTCCTTAAGACTCGGGGGGCGGTATTTTTCAGCCCAGTCGATTGCCGCTATCATCTTTAACCATACCAATAAAAAAGGAACTTATAATTAAGTGTTTCATGTGAGTTGCAAATATGGCACTTTAATTGAAGGTATACATTGAAGGTGTGTCTAATAAAAGCATCATAAGGCTTGATGTAGCTTGATATTATTTTGAAGAGATGTCAAGGTATTTGCCATCTTGAGAATACAAATAATGAGTGTTCAAATGAAATCGAAAGGTATAATTGTCACTGATTTGTTTTCGATGTGATGGACAGGGCGGCAACGAAGTCAAGAAATAGATTAAAACCGAATGGAGACGGTGGTTTTAAATTTGCTATAACACTTATAGTAGCATGCTTGAGTGTTATACCAAATACATAATTACGCAGAAAACAACCAAGTTTCATTTAATTTATTTATTACAGTTTCAATGTTTAATTTTCTATTAATCACTCCACTTTTATATATCGGTATATATATTTTATTCAAAGCTGTATCTTTAGAAACGAAAAGCTCTACATATAGGGAACGTTTAGAAAATGTCGCTACAAATTATTATCTCAGCGCTTTCGGAATTATATTTTTCCTTATTGGAATAATGATATTTTTAGCTACGTGGATTGGTCTTTCGACATATATCGGAATTCCAATGAATCTCCTACCTACTCCTGTAATTATTTTTATTACTAGGGAGCGCAGAGGGTCACGAATACCCCGACCTTCAGGTTGGGGATGAAGTGGACCCTCGCCTCTTTTTGATTCCGATCAAAATC
>JADGNM010000272.1 GCA_017883485.1 Methanosarcina sp. | reverse complement strand
TTTTGAAAACCCATGTTGCAATAAGCAGAGAAATTTTCAAAAAAACGGTAGCGGGAAAAATGGTGAAATTTTACGAACATCTGCGGAAAGTCGGCTACAAAAGAGTGGACTGATAACTAAAAAACCCTCAGAGGACATTACCAGGAGATCCTATACTGATACATTGGATCAAAGGTCGCATCATAGTAGACTTTTGCGGTAAGTTACGGGAAAATGACGGAAATATAACTTTGGAGTAAAACTTTTAAAGGAGACTTAATCAAAAAATAAAGGAAAAATTATAAAAAGGTTAAAAAGAAATAGGCTTATTTTGGAAGGATAAATTTATTTTACCAGCTTAAAAGTAGTCCTGAAAGCATGTTAAACTCTCGGCAAGGCTTTTCGTCGTTGTCGCTGTTCAGAGCTACTTCCTCGCATCCGTAATAAATCCCGATTTTATTTCGTTTTAGCTGAAGTAATCGTTATTTCAGTGCCTGACTTATTCATAGGATACTCGCCATAAGACGAAATAATAACACTCTGGACCCAAGTAGCCGAAAATCCGTCCTTTGGCGATGAAGTTTCTACGCTCTCATGATTTTATTGCACCTGTATTTTTTGGCAGCAATTTTTAGCAGCAAATTTTTTCACAGCGTATATTATTGTAGCCCCCGCAAGTGCACCCATAATTATTTTGCCAATTTTCATTATTAAAGACCCCCTAGCTTTTTTATTAGATTCCACTTTTTCTACCGGTTCGACTTCTTTTTCAATTGCTTCGACTTCTTTTTTAGATTTCGATAACGTAATATTTTTAAATTTGAGTTTCTTGAAGAGATATCCCACAAGCATTAGTTTAGCGTATTTACTTACTATTCCTCCACTGCCCCGAGCTAACCTTGAGTTAAGTCTCTTCATGAGATATGCGCTGAGCAACAGTTTGCTTAAGCCCTTTATATTTTGCAATCTCGTACCCCCTGTATTTCCTGACCGGAACCCTATAATTTCATTTCTCCGGAAAGAAGAGTAACTGAATTTAATACTCCATTACCTGTCTTATGTCTCACATAATATATAAAGTCAACTATGTAATGTCCACAATAATTTTCTACAGAGAGATGTTTTCGAATGATACGAGAAGCCGAATAAAAAATCTGGAATTATAAAAAAGTGCAATAATCTTTAGTGATAAATTGCTAAAGACTCTGCTGAGAAGAAATATCTTAAAGAAGGCAGAAAAGATAAATATTCAATAAATATGCCAAAGTAAATAAGTATCTGAGTTTCTATCAGAAGATATTTCAAAAGAATGAAGATTCAGGATGATAGATCACGAAATAATTTTGTTTATCAAAAATCATGTTCATAATCAGGGAAATCAGGAAGTAAAAGCAAGCATATAAACAAATGAAAAAAAGTATATTATTCAGAAGGGTTCAGAGGGAGTGTCATTTGCAGATTGAAATACTGGGATGTGAGTCCTTTGGGGCAAGATCCCTTGCCTGTGTTGTAAACACGGATGAAAGAACGATTGTAATTGATCCGGGAGTTGCCCTCGCACGTTTACGTTCCGGTCTGTCTCCTCACCCTGTAGAAGTTGCTGCTGCTTCCAGGATAAGAAAAAAGCTTCTTTTCGCGCTTGAAGGGGCAACAGACATTGTAATTAGCCATTATCACGGGGATCATATACCTATGAAGACAGAAGATCCCTACCAATTACCAATGGAAGCTCTTACTTCTCTTGAAAAAGTAAAGTTCTGGAGTAAAGGTCCGGAAAAAATCTCCAGCTTGTCTGCAAGGCGGAGAAAGGAATTATCTGATTTTCTGGGTTTTTCTCTTCCAGCATCCGAAGGTAAGAGATCTGGCAATATAGACTTTTCTTCTCCTGTCCCTCATGGAGTGAGAGAGAAGGGATTTGGAACTGTAATGATGACCTGCATCTGCGAGGAAGATGAGGTTTTTGTCCATACCTCAGATATTCAGCTTCTTGACAGGGAGGCGGTTCTTACGGTGCTTGCTTGTAAGCCTACAATCGTGTTTGCCTCAGGCCCTCCTATTTATCTTGCTCATCGCATTCCTGAAATAGGAAAAGAAGCTTTTGAGAATGCTCTTCTTCTGGCCAGAAATGTGGATACATTGATTCTTGATCATCACCTGCTCAGGTCTTTTGAAGGTTACGAATGGCTAAAAGGACTCGCTGGAAAGGTGGAAAACAGAGTTCTATGTGCTGCAGAGTTTATGGGAAAAGAACCTGAACTTCTTGAGGCGCAAAGAAAAATTCTTTATGAAAAAATGCCTGTGCCATCCGGCTGGCATGAGGGCTATGCAAAGGGTGAGGCTGGCTTTGAGGAATATCTCTGACAGGCGCACTTTTAACTGCTAAGGGACTGTTACGAAATACCTGGGCAACATTAATTATTTTGGAATAGGTACTGTAAGTTTACAGGGATATGAATTTTTCCAGCTACAGTCGAACCTGTAATGTCTATCCCCCGTAGACTTGACAGAACCTGGTATGGCGGCTCCCAGATTGCTTCAATGAGAATTCATAAATCAACCATTCAATCATAATATATGCTAAAAGTGAGCTTGGTCCTATCCTGCTCTTACCACCTCATTTTTCTAGCCTGCATGAAAAATTGACTTATTTGTCAATTATCCTTTTTTGAAAAAGCTTTCGTTTGCAGCTGCCCTTTTGAGAGTAAGATTCAATCATGGACTAGAAGCGAATAAATGACAGGCACTAAGCGGGGCAGCCGCAAACTTAGGCCCATAGTCCACATAAGCTACTACCTTATAATTATTTGTTCGTCGTTGTGACATTTACCTAGCCAACTGATTGTATTTTAGAACAGTTTTCATTAAGGTGGCAAAGTATTATCCTTTTCTTTTAGAAGCTTGAAAACAAGAATAATACCTGAATAAAGGTTTGATAGGGAGACAAACCTCATTTGCTTGAGATAAGTACATTAACGATCTAACCTCTCCTCAAACTTCAATTAATTTGACAATTTGTGGAGTCGATGAATTTACTTTGTCCAAGTTTTAGGAAAAACTTTAACTGTAAAGTACATTAGGATATGTTTTACTTAACTAATCATATATCGGTTATTTATTCTATAAATTAGAGAAATTAATATTTAATTTACTATTCAGATAAAAAAATTATTAACGTATTAAAGAATAATCCCATTTTGGCTGTTATACTAAGGTCTGGGAATATTTGCTGTTTATGTAAAGTATACGTTGGGGGAAGAAATGTGAAAAGTAAAACTTTACTCATAGTACTTGCGCTGGTTTGCCTTATAGGCTCAATATCGATGGTAGCAGCTGTACAGGTAACAAAAATTGGAGATGGTCGTGATCCTGCTATTTATAATAGCAAGGTTACATGGGCTGATCTATCTGGTGTTATCCACTTATTTGATCTGTCAACTAAGAAAGATACAAAATTAAGTTCATCTGCAGCCTCCCATCCTGATATCTATGGCAATAAGATGGTTTGGTTCGATAAAGGTAGTGGCGTACCAAGAATAACCATCTATGATATCCCTTCAGGGAGTAAGACATTTCTTACGAAAGACATTAGTGCAGATAGTGTTCCACACATTTATGGTACAAGGATTGTATGGGGTGCCAATGGAGGTGTCTATTTAAGAGATATGTCTACTTCAACACAATCGAAGATTGCAGAAGGCGGGGACACGGATATTTACAACTCTAAAGTCGTATATGTAACGGATAAAGAGACTAATGCTGATATGCCAACAATACGAATGTATGATGTTAACACTAAAGCAAAAACTACTATATTGACTGGTGATCATTCTCAACCACATATATACAATACCAAAATTATCTGGTCTGATTTTTACACTCGACTTGGTTGGATCCAAATGTATGATACATCGTCCAAAGTCGAAATCGACGTTACCAGCAATAACGATGAGAATTCGTTACCTGAAACACCATACATTGACGCTGGATGTGACACAGGTACTCACTCTTGTATCGATGGCGACAAAATAGTATATTCAAAGAGTGGTAGTGACCAATTCGGTCGTGCTGGAGTACATGTCTATAACATAACTAGCAAGCAGAGTTCGGCAGTATATAACTATCCAGATGGCACATTCACGACTCCTGAAATATCCGGTAAAAATGTTGTTTGGGGTATGAGTGACGATTCGAACGACACAGGTATCTACACTTGTAGTGTACCTGCGACACCAACTGTTGAATTCTATGCAAATTCTACCTCAGGCACAGCACCACTTAGAATGAAATTCACCGGCTTGACCTCTGGTAGTCCAGCATCATATAAATGGATCTTTGAGTCCAGCACATCAAGCGACTACTACAGCACACATCCGGTCACTGCAGTGCACACATTCAAGAAGCCTGGGACTTACACAGTTAGCTGTACAGTAACAAATGAAGTTGGGAGTATTATAGTTACAAAAAATAGTAACTATTCAGGGTATAGTTAGCGGCGTTCCTTGAAGCGCTGCTCGAATCCCCTCTAAAACAGGCAAACTATTCTTTCTGATTGTGGAAATGTAAG
>JADGNM010000271.1 GCA_017883485.1 Methanosarcina sp. | reverse complement strand
AGCAAGAAATTTGAGATACCATCTCTGGCTCAATTAATCAGGGAAAGAAGTTCATCGAATTGAAAGTAAAAGGTTTTCACTCAATTTGAAGAGGATACCTTTTTTTTGTGAAACTGTAGAAACCGACCCTTTAAAGGCTCGGCTGGAAATCAGGAGATTTATTCAAGAGAAAATGTTAAAAAAGGTTCCGGATACTCATCCTGCTTGCGCTGTATGTTCAGAATGTTTTTATCACATGCTTAACCAAATTGAAGAAAAATTGTCGCATTTTCCCGAGATTCATGCTCTTAAAAGAGCGGGCGTTCAATGTTTTTCGCCAAATCTGATAGAGGATACTTCAGGTGAAATAACCATGCCAGCGATATCTGAATGTGTTACACCCGGGAACATTTCACCTGAAAATATCTTATTTTCCAGGCCCGGATATAGGCAGGGGGATGGAGGAGAAAGTAAACAATTTACAGATGAGATTTTCGATTACGAAAGTGTGATCAAACCTCATGTCAGGCCTCCGTTCTCCAGTTCCCGAGTCTATACCGAAGCCCCTGAAAACACTGAGTTTCTTGAGTGTTACGATATAAACGGGAGGGAAGGGAGAAAACTTGAAGTTACTGTTTACAGATGCACCGACAGGCCTGAAAAACTTTACATGATCAGGCCCCCTGAGTACAACCTGCGGCAGGAGGAACTCAGGTTACTTGAAAAAGTAAGGAGACGGATGATCCGGTACAGGCCAAAGGACCTTGCCTTTACAGAGCCTGCAGGTGCAAGGGAATATTTCAAGCGCATGGCAAAAGAGCTTCTGGAAGAGGAACTGCTCACAGAAAGGGAGACCTGCGGTCCTGAAGAACTTGAGAGCTATGCCGACCTGCTTGCACGGTACACTAACGGGCTCGGGATCGTAGAAGACCTGCTTTCCGATGCCAGGATCACCGACGTATATATCAATGCCCCTGCCGACACAAACCCTGTCCATGTTGTCATGGACGGAGAGGAGTGCGCAAGCAATGTTTATCTCTCGCAGGATGATCTTGATGCTCTCGTATCCAGGTTCCGGGCAATCAGCGGCAGACCTTTTGGGGAAGCAGTTCCTGTGCTTGAACTTAATCTTGAGGCTTTCGGGGTCAGGGTGTCGGTAATAGGAGACCCGTTGAGTGCAAACGGGCTTGCTTATGCTTTCAGAAAACATTCCCTCTCTCCCTGGACTCTGCCAAAACTGATCAAAACAGGCTCGATTACCCCTCTTGCAGCGGGGCTTTTAAGCTTTCTTATGGATGGACAGGCTTCAGTCCTGGTCGCAGGGGAAGTCGGAGCCGGGAAAACGTCTTTGCTGTCGGCTATGCTGCTTGAAATCCCTCAGAAGTACAGGATTTTGACAATAGAAGACACTCATGAACTACCCATTGAAAAACTCCAGGGCCTGGGCTGGAAAGTTCAGGCAATGAGTTCATATTCGTCAGTTCTAAAATCCGGAGCCGAAATGAGTCCTGAAACAGCACTTCGGGCTGCTTTACGGCTTGGGAGTTCTTCCCTGGTGCTGGGAGAGGTTAGAGGGCCGGAAGTAAAAGTGCTCTATGAAGCCATGCAGGTTGGGAAAGCCGGAAATTCGGTCATAGGTACCATTCACGGCTCTTCAGTTGAAAACGTATACGAGAGAATTGTGCATACCCTTGGCGTTCCTCCGGCTTCGTTCAAAGCGACGGACGCTGTAATTATTTGCTCAGGCATAAGGCTCGAAGGGAGCATGAAAAAGATAAAACGCGTGAGCCGTATCGCAGAAGTTTCAAGTGCTCAAATTGAAAATCCCGATCCTTCCGAAGTTTTTACGAACATAATGAATTATGATGCCTCGCAGGACTGCTTATTTGCGGAAAAGGTACTCGAACAGGGACAGTCGGAACTAATAGGAAAGATTGCCAGCAAATGGGGAATTTCCATTGACAGAGCCTTGAAAAGTATCGAGATCCGGACTAGGATTAAAGAAAAGATTGCAGTTGAAGGGCTTCAAAAGCCCCTACTGCTGGAAGCAGAAGCAGTCAGCCAGGCAAATAATATGTTCTGGCTGCTCACGGACTCCATGGCAAAAAGCAAAGATTGCGGACACGAACATGCAAACTATTCCAAATCCAGCTCGGGGGACGATCTGGAATTGCTTTACAGGCAATGGGAAACCTGGTTTGAAAATTTTGCCAGCAGATACGAAAACGATAAGATAGCTATCTGAGGGGAAATATGGCAGAAGAAAGCAACTGGTATATACGAGCCTGCAAAACTACAGTGAGGCAATGGGGATGGGCTGTCCGGGACCCTTCTGGCTTCAGCAAGCAATGCGAGAAAAGCGTTAGTCAGGAGTACAGTGATGCTCTGAGATTCACCGGTTTTGATCTTGAAGCCTTTGAAACGGTTTTATTTTCTTATGCGGGAACGGTTACAACTTTAATCCTGCTGCTTGGAATAGATCTCATTCTACTTTTTTCCAGAAGTTTTGAGGCAAGGACTCTCTCCATCATGGGAATCCTGACATTTATCATCCCTCTGGGAGTGCTCTACTACCTGAGCGAGTATGTAAAGATCAGGGCAAAGCTTATGAAAATATCCTCACTGGGAGATATTCCTGAAATCCTGAGCTACATAGTCATGTCCATGAAACTGGTTCCAAACCTGGAGAATGCCGTCCTTTTTGCATCCCGGAATTCTGAAAGACCGCTTGCAAAAGATTTAAAAAAGCTGATATGGGATCTCAACCTAAGAATCTACAGCAGTATGGATGATGCCCTCCTCTCTTTTGCCGACCTCTGGGGAAGAAATAGCGAATATTTTAAGCGCTCCCTTCACCTGATCAAAAGTTCGACGGCCGAGCCCGACGAAGCCCAGAGAATCATCACCCTGAACCGCGCTCTGGACATAAGCCTCGAAGGTACTGAAAGCCTTATGGATTCTTTTGCAGCAAAATTGAAAACCCCGAGTTATGTCCTCTACTCGATTTTCATCCTGATCCCCCTCGCCCTTGTGGCTCTCCTGCCTGCAGTCACAGTTGTTGGCATGAAACCTAAAACAATTGACCTTATACTTCTCTACGATTTCATTTTCCCCTTTCTTGCAGCAGTTTATTCCGAATACATCCTCCTGCAGAAGCCAGTCGCTTTTATTCCAAAACAGATTCCTGATTCTCACCCTGACCTTTCGGACATCCGGCAGAAAAAACGCATTATCATAATGCTTTCAGTCCTGGTTTTCATTTTGATAGCCCCTTCCGGATATATCCTGCTTCTCCTCGGAAACCCAAAAGAAATTGTAGCAACAACACCCCTTGGAGGGTATATTCCCCCAACTCTACCTCTAATTCTGGGTGGGGTTGCCGGAATTTCAATTTATCTTTATTTTTCGTCTGTCCCCTACAAGAAAATAAGAGACAGGATAAGACAAATGGAACAGGAATTCGCAGATTCTCTTTTTGTGCTGGGCAGAAGGATTTCGGAAGGAAAAGCCCCTGAAGAAGCCTTTGCCTACATAGCCAAGACTATGGAAGGCTCAAAGATCGGAAAAGCCTTTGAGGAAATTTCCATGAACCTGCTCAGTATGAGGACAAATCTCAAAAATGCCATTTTTGACGAAGAATTCGGTGCCTTCAGGCACATATATTCCGAAAGGATCCGAAATACCATGCTGCTCTTCACGGAAAGCGTGCATAAAAACCATGAAGCTGCCGGAGCCTCTATTATCAAACTTGCAGACCATTTAAAAGAACTCAGTGCAGTCGAAGAACGCATCCGGCGTTCACTTTATGAAGTAACCTCAACCATGCGCGCGACTGCTGTTATTTTCGCCCCGCTTATCGCAGGGATCACCCTTGCCCTTTCCGAGGTTATTACAAAAATCCTGAGCCAAGTGGGGGAAAGGATGAACAGGGTCCCCGCAGACCTGTCCGGAATGCCTGTTGAGATCGGAAATGGGGCTTTTTCCCAGTCCATTGCCCCGGATAGTTTCTTGCTTGCAATAGGAATTTACGTTATCCTGATCAGCGCTATCCTTACTCGTTTTGCAGGTTCTGTAGAGTATGGAGGAGACCGAGCACAGTTGAAGTACGACCTTGCCTGCATGCTTCCCATTTCTATTGTCATATTTGCGGTTTCGACTGCAGCTTCAAGAATCGTCTTCCGTGGACTGATATGAAAATTGGTTTAAAGAGAAGCCAGAAGTCAGGCAAGGAGTCAGGGCGGCTAAAAAGACCAGAAAATATACGATTCATACCTAATGTTTATTAATCCGTTGCCAAAAGATACTGATAAGTTGTATTACTTTATTCAAGTTTATCTCTAAAATTAAAGCTTAAAAAAAGCTTATTTTTCCAAAATAAACTTTCCCAAAACCTTCGTTGTGAAAGTAAGTTTATATGTTAAGCAGTCGACTTTGGCTGTCAACCCGCGCAGAAAGCCGGCAAGACGACTAGTGTCGAGTCAATCCTCAAGTGTCGGATAAAGACGTGATAATTTTATCCTGGCATCATCTGTTGTGAATTGCCAATTAACCTTCGAATTTTTGT
>JADGNM010000270.1 GCA_017883485.1 Methanosarcina sp. | reverse complement strand
CCGCGCTTTCCGCGGTTTAAGGCGTGTTCAACACCAATACTTCCTTAATTCAAACTCGAAATTTAATTCATGATAAACCTTGGAATCAATGCACTAGTATTTAGCTGCACAGAGAGCTTGCAGGTAAGGGTTAAGATCTTGAAATTGTGGTCTCCAGAAAAATTAACGCTTCAAAAACTTAGATAATCGGATTTATCTCAGTACATACATCTCTCCATTGATCTGTAATGCAATTTTAACCGCGGAAAACGCGGGAGAGCATAGAAAAGCCGCTCTCGTACCTTCCCCTTCCGTTTTTCCATGCTTTCCGTGGTTATAGACATGTAGTTATTAAAAATGGGAATATTTACATTCATATCTGTTTACTGATTAACCTGAAGGAAATTCATTTGAGAGTTGAGAGTTTATCTGCTTTTAAGACCAGATCCAAGCCTTCCTGCATAAGTTCCTCTGCTCTTTCCTGATTTTTTGCTTCAGCAAAGACCCGGAAAATCGGTTCAGTGCCGGAGGGACGGATCAGGACCCAGCCGTCTTCGTACCAGATCTTAACTCCGTCGGTAGTATCCAGCATGTACCCAGTCCCTGAAGCTTCTTGCTTGACTATTTCCATAGTGGTCTGTGTATTTTTAGAGGGAATTTTGGTTTTTGCATTGAAGTATTGAGGTACACTTTTAGCAAGCTCGGAAAGCTTTTTCCCGCCAGCCAGAATCTCAAGGACCTTGGCACAGGCCATTGCTCCGTCCCTGCAGTATTGATGCTTGGGGAAGATAAGACCCCCGTTGCCCTCGCCCCCAAAGACTGCGTTTACTTCCATCATCTTTCGGGCAACGTTTATGGAACCGACAGCAGTCCAGTATAGTTCGACTCCCGCATCCCTTGCGACATCGGCCATACGCTGAGAAGAGCTAACAGGAGTCACTAAAGGACCTTTTTCATGTTCAACCATATATTTTGCCATCATGGCAAGCAGAACTTCATCGTTTATGAATTGCCCATTTTCGTCTACAAAGACTATTCTATCCGCATCCCCGTCATGAGCTGCTCCCAGGTCAGCACCTGTCATTTTTACGAGATTAGTAAGTTCGGTTAGAGCTTCAGGTAAGGGTTCGGGATTTCTCCAGGGAAAAGTCCCGTCAGGCTGGGCTTCAAGGGTCAATACTTGGCAGCCCAGTTCCCGGAGCAGAAAAGGAAGAGTGAGGGAACCTGCTCCGCAGCCCGTATCTGCAACTATTTTGAATCTGCGGCTGCGGATAGCTTCGGCGTTAACTGACTTAATAATGTTTCTTATGTAGTATTCATTGACTCCGGGATCGATTCGGAAGCTGCCGGTTTTTTCCCAGGATGCAATGGCATATTTTCCCGAATAATAGATTTTCTCTATGTCTTTTTCTCCGTCCCTGGAAAACTCCGAGCCGTCCCCAGCAATAAACTTTATTCCATTATATTCCCTGGGATTATGGGATGCAGTAATAACGATCCCGGCGTCGGCATGGTCGCGCACATAATACTGGATAGAGGGAGTAGGAACAGTCCCCACATCAATTACATTCAGACCTGACGAAAGAGCCCCGGCAATTGCAGCAGACTTCAGCATCTGGCCCGAGATTCGGGTATCACACCCTATAGCAACCGTGCCTTTCGAACTCATATATGTACCAAGGCTTCTGGCTAAATTGATTGCCAGTTCTGGATTTACGTATTCGTTGGCGATACCACGTACGCCGTTTGTTCCGAATAATGCCATGTAAGATCTCCTTTATAATAATCTAAGCGGAAATTAAATTTTTGATACGAAATGAAACTCTGATAGTGACATCAAAGAGATTATTAAAACGCAATAATTTGAAAGTATTTTAACTAATAAATAACTTTCATTAAGTGCATCATTAGATCCTCTTTCAACTATGCAAAGTACCTGGCTATAACGCTGGCAAATAAATATATCTTATTAGCTTACATTCGATATTGATGGCCCGTGAAAAACTTGAGATGATAAAAGAGGCTATAAAAGCCAGGGGAAGCGCCGTCATCGCATTTTCAGGAGGAGTGGACAGTGCAACTCTTGCAGCTCTTGCCTTTGAGGCACTGGGAGAAAAAGCTCTCGCATTAACTGTAGACTCCCCACTTTTTCCCAGGCAACAGCTGGAAGCAGCTGTTCAGACAGCCTGTGAAATCGGAATTCAGCACAAAATTATCCAGTTGTCTCAGATGGACATTCCTGGTTTTTCCGCAAATCCGGTAAATAGATGTTATTTCTGTAAAAAAACTCTGCTTGAATCCCTGTTAGATTTTGCGGGAAAAATGGGATATGATGCCGTACTTGAGGGTACGAATTTCTCTGAAATACAGGGGGAAAACCGTCCTGGATACAGAGCAGTTAAAGAAACCGGAGAAAAGGTCTTTTCTCCTTTTGTGGAGTTCAATGTAACAAAAGAGGAGATCAGGAAGATTGCCTCCGATCTCTATCTTTCAGCAGCCCACAGGCCGTCTGCGGCATGCCTTGTAACTCGTATTCCTTACGGGCAAGCCATAACTGCCGAAGCCCTCCGGAAAATAGAAGAAGCTGAAGAATTTCTCCTTTCCCTGTGTTTTAGCCAATTCAGGGTCAGGATGCACGAGAATCTCGCACGAATAGAAATAACTCAGGATGAGCTGGAGGAAGCTTTTCGGAAGAGAGAAGAAATTTCCAGACACCTGAAATCTCTGGGTTTTGATTATGTGACCCTTGATCTTGATGGTTTTCGGAGCGGGAGCATGGACGAACCTCACATCCGGGAAAAAGAGTGGGAAGAAGAGGAAGGAGAAAAAAATGAGGAAAAAGAGAGCAAAATAACTGAAAAAATCTCATGAATCGCAAAAACTAATTACGAAAAGATATGACGGAAATTCTCATCCGAAAAGCCAGAAAATCGGACCTGCTGGCAATTCAGAAGCTTCTATCTACCTATTTTCTTGATATGGAAGAGCTTGAGCCAGAAGATTTCATTCTGGCTGAGGTCGATGGGAAAATTACAGGATGCGCTGCCCTTATAAAATCCGAATCGCAAGGAAAAAGTTTTCTGGAAATTCATTCTATTGCAGTCCACCCGAACTTCCGGGGAAAATGAATAGGAACCAGGCTTATTAAGCATCTTCTGACAACCATTGCCGATTCAGCCTGTAATTTGTATGTGAGGACGAATGCCCCTGCTTTTTTTGAAAGGCTGAATTTTGCAAAAATGGAAGATTCCGAAAAGTTGTTTCTCTGGGAAGATTGCAAAAATTGTGAGCATTTTGAGAAATGCACGCAATTTGTGATGAAATATTCTCACAATTGCTAGTTTTCGGGGAAAGCAGGTTTCCACACCTGATAAAGAATTCACACTAAAGTTATGCCTAAAAGACAGATCGTTTAATAAATTACTGAAAATAGCATAAAGGAAGGTGGTAGGCATCTGATATTTGGGAATGGTTGGGATTTGGGGGGTGTAGACATTGGTTGGGGAAATTAGAAAAGATGTTATCAGATGCCATACTATAATATATTCTGTAATATATAAATCTATTGATATAATTCTTTCTTGCCAGATTTTACAGATAAGTCATCAGAAAAAAAATAGAAAAATTAAGACATTAAATTGCAGGTGTTTTTTGCAAAATCGGGAGCTTAAGCCTTAAATATTAAGGTGAGCCATAATGATACTGAAGTAATAAAATAGCATAAAGAAATTCTCCCTGAATTATATTCATCTATAATTAATTGAAAAATTAGAGGGTTTTATGTTTTGTAAGAACGATTCAAAGAGCTATAGAGAAATCCTCCCCGGAATCGGCATGAAAGCAGTGGTTTATGGAGAAAACACCTTGATGACCGAATTTTCTCTGAAAGGCGGCAGCGTGCTCCCAGCCCATAATCATATTCATGAACAGACTGGCTATCTGATTTCAGGTAAAATTCTCCTGACAATCGGTGAAGAGACATTTGAAGTTGAACCCGGAGATTCCTGGAGCGTTCCGGGTAGCGTAACCCATAGTGCTGAAATTCTGGAAAACTCCATAGCTGTCGAGGTATTTTCGCCTAGAAGGGAGGAATACATGGAGCAATAAATCTTAATTAAACCTTAATTAACCTTAATAGGAAGTTTCCTTGATTAGCATGCAGGAGCTCGGCTGTCAAAAAGGTCATCAATATTAAAGGAATCAAGGAGTTAGACTCCTTTCCGTAGAGGCGAGAATTTTAAGCCTCCGAATAGACCTTTGTGAACTCTACCCCAATTGTAATCATAATTGAGGAATAAAAAATTAGAAGAAATAAACCTATTATGGCTCCTATTGCTCCATAGACGCTTACAGGATTGCTGTAAGCTAAGAGAAGTCCGACTGCATATTTGCCTATGGTTATAAGAATTACTGTCACAATTGACCCCACAAAAATAGACTTGATATCAAGACTTTTATCTGGGAGTATTTTATATGCAAGCATGAAAAACAGCACAAGGATGATGAAGCTGGCTATGGAACTTGCATAATTAGCAATGATAGGTGAGAAGGGTAAAAGTCCATGGAG
>JADGNM010000269.1 GCA_017883485.1 Methanosarcina sp. | reverse complement strand
CACCTTCCACCTTTTTTTGAAAAAACTTGCAGTTTCATCAGCTTTGCGGGCGAAAACAAAAAACCGTCCTGGAATGGACGGTTTCGCTATGAGCTCCACGGTGACCTCATCCCCCAGGGGAATAAGCGACCAAACTTCAGTCACCGCTTCATCGCTGCCACAAAAAAGCTATTCAGTTATGAACCAATAAAAAACTCTAAGTTATTATATCATAGAAGTCCACATAAGAGTCACATTTTAACGATCAATATTTAAACTCTTAATTATTAATTTCACAGACCTGCCAATAAACTCCGTGCAATGGCTGCATGGAGAAGGTGCTGTCATAGCAAACCTGATAATAGGTTAAACGCAGAAGTTACCAAAAAGAGTCACGATTTGTCGACCAATTTTTTATATTCATATGTTATTTGAAATTAACTTTTAACGCTTAAAAATACAAAATCACTTCCACTTCTATCAAGCATTTGTTCAGCTTCTCTATGTGCTTTTTTCAAGTATCCAAAATTAGCAGGACGAATTCTATGAATATTTACAGAAGAATGTTTAAATATATTATCATAATTTATTTTATTAATTATATAATTCAGTCCGGGGTCTGGGGTTTGTATGAAGATAAGAGTTGTTAGTTCACGAAATGAAATTTTGTCACTGAATCCGAACGAAAGGATTGTTCACTTGGCGTTTCGGCCTTCTAATAAAGATATTTTCCTGCTTGTTGAAACCTGCCCAAAACTGGAAGTGCTTCAGCTTCCCAGGTCATATAAAAGGACTGTTTCAAGAGCAATAGACATGTTTCTGGAAATAAAAAAAATTCAACTGCTCGAAGGGGATGTGTGGGGACACAGGAAAGATATTAACGAGTATTATACAATGCCTCCTTCAATAATGACAGAAATAAGAAAGATGAAGGCAGAAGGCGTCCCTAATGAGAGAATTGCAGAAAAAATAGCAAAGGAGCGCAGGCTCAACCCGAAAATGATCTCTTACATTCTGAGCAGACGGCTATATGAGTAAAACTTTCTTTTGAAGCTGTTTAACAGGAAGAATAACTTTCTACTTGAGACAGGCAAATTTACTAAGCCTGAGTGGCAAATTTACTATATCTGAGAATTAAGTATGAGGATGCCTTAAGGCACCCATCTAACTGATTCTTCGTTTTAATTAGACTATTTAACTCTGTTTTTTCGATCATCTCAGGCAAGTTCCTTGTTGAAATACATATCATAAGAACTCATATCAAAATGCCCGTGGCCGCTCAGGTTAAAGAGAATTGTTTTTTCTTCCCCAGTCTGCTTGCACTTGAGTGCTTCATCAATAGCGCAACGGATAGCATGGGCAGATTCGGGAGCAGGGATTATAGCCTCAGTCCGGGCAAACTGTACAGCCGCATCAAATACCGGATTCTGGTCATATGAAACAGCTTCAATAAATCCATCTGCACAGAGTTTACTGATAATAGGAGAGTCCCCATGATAGCGAAGCCCTCCTGCATGAATGGCAGGTGGCACATGCTGATGGCCCAGAGTGTACATTTTCAAAAGGGGAGTCATCTCTGCGCTGTCTCCGAAGTCGTATCTGTATTCTCCTTTTGTCAGGGTCGGGCAAGATGAGGGTTCGACTGCAATAACTCTTACATTGTTTTTCCCTGCAATCCTATCTTTAATAAATTCAAAGGATATTCCCGCAAGGTTGCTTCCTCCTCCACAGCAGCCAATAATTATATCAGGATAATCTTCAACCTTTTCAAGCTGCCTTTTGCATTCTGCCCCGATTATTGTCTGGTGCAGCATGACATGGTTGAGTACGCTTCCGAGAGAGTATTTCGTATTATCGTGGGCTACTGCATCTTCGACAGCTTCACTGATCGCTATTCCCAGGCTTCCGGGAGTATCCGGCTGCTCCTCAAGAATTTTTCTTCCGAATTCCGTCTCCGGGCTGGGAGAGGGAACTACATTGGCTCCCCACACGGTCATCATGGATTTCCTGTAAGGTTTCTGGTAAAAGCTGGAGCGGACCATATAGACCTTACATTCGAGGCCGAAGTAATTGCAGGCAAGAGATAATGCGCTTCCCCATTGTCCTGCTCCGGTTTCGGTTGTGATCCTCTCTGTTCCTTCTTTCATATTATAGTAAGCCTGGGCAGTGGAAGTATTCGTCTTATGGCTTCCTGCTGGACTTACACCTTCGTATTTGTAGTAAATCTTTGCAGGCGTTTTGAGAAGCTTTTCCAGCCTGTGAGCCCGATAAAGAGGACTTGGTCTCCAGAGCCGGTATATATCGAGTATCTCTTCAGGAATGTCGATGTACCTCTCATCACTCATTTCCTGTCTGATAAGAGCTTTTGCAAAAATCGGCTCCAGGGTTGCAGGACTTAAAGGTTCCTTGGTCCTGGGATCAAGAGGCGGGTCAAGAGGAGTAGGTAGGTCTGTAAGGACATTATACCATTGCTTGGGCATTTCATTTTCGTCAAGGATTATCTTGGTCTGTTCCATAGAAACTCTCCATCATACCTTTCTGCACAAGATCGTACTTCGACGTATTTAATCGTTACTTATTTGACATTTAAGGTGTTCGCATCTGATTTATGTACTTTCCGAAGAGATATGTCTTTTTTTAGAGAGTAAATTGCCGATAGAAACAAATAATAAGAAAAAGAAAATTGATTAAAAAAGAAAACCAATCAGAATAGAATTTTCGATTGTTAAAGCAGATACCGCTTGATTAACGAAAAAACGATCTATCTTTACTGTAGCTTTTCTGCCAGCTCAACAGCGATCTGTGCTACTTCTATAGCATTCGCACCAAGCAGGCGTATCATAGGTTCTTTTCCTGAGCTTCCTTTATCGTAGATAACTCTCGGCACGCCTCCATATTTTTTGATTGCCTCAGCTATACCCCAATCCACTGTACTGATATTTTCAGGTTCTCCGGTTCTGTCAAAGTAGGATATACTGAGCCCAGCCTCTCTGCACAGAGAGAGGTTTCTTTCCGAATATTTAAGAAAAATTGCAGCTCTCATTTCAGGGTCATGACAGGTTGCAGAAAGGATGGCGCTTCCGACATGTCTGCCCTTCCCAAAGCCCACGCAGCCTACGGGAAGTGCTCGCTGCCTGTATTTTACTATTCTGCCTTCCACTGCCCCAACGTCCTTCAGGCTGTTTGCGCCGGGAATTGCCATTCCTATGTTAGAGCCCACCTCAGGGATAAGCTTTGAAAAGTCAGGGCTCTTCTCAAGAGTTAAAACTGCTTCTTTTAGATTCCTTAAAACCAGATAGCGTTCTTTTTCCTCCAGAGTTGTTCCCAATGGGTTTACCGGATTCACTCCCCTACCTGCAGGCCGGCTCTTCAGGATTGCCTGCACCACAAATTTCTTTGATTCTACAGCAGCTATTTCCAGGCTTTTCCCACAGGCAAGAAAGGCAGTCAACGCTGCCGAATAAGTACAGCCCGAGCCATGGGTCCCCCCTTTGACAAAAGTTCCAGGAATACGGATAAAGGTATCAGAATCGGCTTCGTACAGGAGGTCTGTTGCGTCAATGTGTCCCCCCGTAATAATAACAACTGTGGCACCAAGGTCTGCTATTATCCTGGCTGCAATTTTCGCCTCCTCATGATTTTTGACAGGAACACCGGAGAGAGCCTCTGCTTCCGAAGCATTGGGTGTTGCAACTTTGCAGACTGGCAATAGTTCCTCAATAAGGACCGAAAGAGCTTCTTTTTTCAAGAGATCGCCCCCGGCTTCAGCAGCCATCACAGGATCAACTACAAGAAAGAGACCATATTTCCTTATCTCTTTTGCAACTTCCCTTATTATTGCCGATGAAGCAAGCATTCCGGTCTTTGCCCATTTGACATCCATATCCGCACAAATTGCATCTATCTGACTGGCAACAGCTTCAGGAGGGAGATCAAAGGTATCAATGACACCTGTAGTGTTCTGGGCAGTAACTGAAGTAATGGCACAGGTCCCATGTACTCCCAGGGCAGCGAAAGTCTTTAAATCGGCAGCAATTCCGGCCCCTCCTCCAGAATCCGAACCTGCAATGGTCATGACAATCGGATTTGCTGGTGTTAAGGGCTTTTCTTTCATATGTTCATCTCTGTTTTATTATAACTTGATCGAGTCTTAAAACTATATACCATAAACCTATCTATATGAAAGGAGAACTTATGGAAGACCTATATATATACTTATGTAATTGCTTGCTTAACAGACAACCACAACATTTATAAGCCAAGTAAAATAATTTTTAGATGTACATCCGGAACAAAAAGCTGCATTTGAAGATTCTGTACACCAATACTGCGAATTAGCACGCAAAAAATTAATTCAGTCAAATTTTAAAACTAAAAATGAACCGCCAAAATACTATAAGGAAGTGGAAGACAGTTTTTCCATGTTTTCAGTGGTTTGTCACTCAGACAAAATCCATTTATCTTATCTTTATTATTGCACATTTCGAACCCTGGCACTCTTGTACCACTATGCTATACTAAAAGGTCATTTTGTTGATATAAGGTTAATAAAATGTCCAATAGTCAAATA
>JADGNM010000268.1 GCA_017883485.1 Methanosarcina sp. | reverse complement strand
AGATTTTGATCGGAATCAAAAAGAGGCGAGGGTCCACTTCATCCCCAACCTGAAGGTCGGGGTATTCGTGACCCTCTGCGCTCCCTAGTAATAAAAAATGGGCAAAGTAACTGCGCGTGTCTTCCATAGACCGGAAAGAGGTTCTACCTTATCTATCAGGAGGCCACGAATTAAGAAATCAGGGGTTTTTAGAAAAAAAACCGCCTCGGTAATTGCGGTTTTATGTATATGTCTCTTACTGGTTATGATGGTCGGATTTTTATTTTCGGACTCGATTGGTAATTTCGCTAATGATTTAAGAATCTACCTTGGCTTGGAGCCAGCAGTTGAATATCAGGATGGAGTTTTCACGCCTGATCCGGCTTCATTTACTTCTCCTATAATTCCTGGATATTCTCCAATTAAAAAGGAAATTGCCCCTCTTCGGAGAACTCTGTTACAACCTGGTTTTTCCCTGAGCAGCAATTATCAGACCTCAGATTTTTTCCGGGGAGGAGTAAGTTATTTTAAAATCAGTATAAAAAATGACGGCCGAAACCCAATCTTTATTTACCGGTACGGGGTTTCGGTTAACGCTTCCAGAAGCAGGATTTATTCCAGAGAATGTGGAATTCTGCTTTCCCCAGGCGAAGAGAAAAATGTTGGAGTAATCGCATTTCAGGTACCTGATGAAGAAAAAGCTAACTTTAATATTGTCGTGTGGCCGCTTGCATGTACCTCACAGGGTAAATGGCACGAATATGAACCATATCACCTCAACAAATTCACAGTTGATCTGAAACCCATGCCAGAAAAAGTCTATCCTGCTTATAGATATAATCCGGCTTCTTATTTTAAGATAATAAATAGATTGGTGGAACCTGCCGAACCCAATGTCAGAAACACGGCTGGTGGAGTAGCCCGTTCATTCCCGGGAACTTACAATATTTATCAGGTCTGCGCAATCTTTGAGAATGTCAAAGATAAAGTCAAGTACGTCAGCGATCCCAGGGGCTATGATTTCTGGGCCCCTGCCAATACCACTTTATATGTAGGAGCAGGAGACTGTGATGATAAGGCAATTCTCCTTTCTTCCATGCTTGAATCTGTGGGAGGCACAACCAGGATTTACCTGACCGATACTCATGCCTTCGCAGCTGTTTACATAGGCAACGGAGCCGGGGCAATCGAAGCTGCAACCAGAGGAGTAAAAGCCTATTACGGTGATGTCGATGTGAACTATCTTACCGATAAGTACGGTTCCTGGCTAATGCTTGATCCGACTTCCAGTCTTTACGCAGGCGGACTCCCAGGTAAAACGGCTCAGGCAAAAGTTCAGGCTGCTGGAGAAAACGGAACATACAGGGCCTGGACTTTCTTACACACAAAAGAAGTAAAAGTGATAGATGTCAGTCCCGAGGCGGGATTAGAAGCCCCATTTGCAAATTAGACCTTTATAAATTAGATCTATTCTTCGATCTTTTACTGGCAATTTTATCCAATCTCAGTAAATATTTCCATACCTTTTTATCTGGATTCAGTAATACCAGAGAGGAGTGTTTGCAACTTATGGAAGTTCCCGAAATCGAAAATAAGATAGGAATCAATCTCTACTCTACGGATACCGAAGGCCTTGGAGGGCGGCTCCGCCAGGAAGTGGAGGATTTTGTAGTAAGAGAAATCACGAACAGGGAAGAAGGAAAGGAGGGTAAGTACCTGATTCTCGAGATCACAAAGCGAGACTGGGATACACATCACCTGACCCGTACTCTCGCAAAAATCCTGCAAATAAGCCAGAAGAGGATTGGCGTTGCAGGCACAAAGGATAAACGCGCGCTTACCACACAAAAAATCAGCATCTTTGATATTGATGCTTCAGAAGTTGAAAACATCCATTTGAAAGACATCGAACTGAAAGTCCTGGGACGCTCCCGGAAATCGATAGAACTCGGGGACCTGTGGGGAAATGACTTTATAATTACAATCAGGGATATAGCAAGCTCTCCTGAGGAGACAAAAAAGCTGCTTGATATGACTACAAATGAAATCCAGGCCCAGAGTGGAGTCCCTAATTTCTTCGGGATCCAGCGCTTCGGTTCTATCCGGCCTGTTACTCACCTGGTAGGAAAAGCCATTGTAGAGGGAGATTTTGAAAAAGCTGCCCTGCTTTATATTGCTGAGCCATTTCCTGACGAGCCGGATGACACGAAAAAAGCCCGTCAGTTCGTTAAAGAAACCCTTGATTTTAAGGAAGGTCTCAAAATCTATCCCCTCCGCCTTGGTCACGAAAGAGCCATGATGAACCACCTGATTGCAAACCCGAACGACTTTGCAGGTGCTTTCCTTGTTCTTCCAAAAAACCTTTACAAGATGTTTGTTCACGGCTACCAATCATACATTTACAATATAATCCTCTGCCGCAGGATCGAAAAAGGCCTTCCCTTAAACCAGGCTGTAGAAGGCGATATTGTCTGTTTCAAAAACAATGCCGGACTGCCCGACTCTTCAAAGACCGAAAAAGTTGCAGTCGACGCAGTAGCTGCAGTGAACCGCCTGATTAAACGAAACCGTGCCTTCATAACTGCTCCCCTGCCAGGCTATAGCACAGAATTTGCTTCAGGTATTCCCGGAGAGATCGATCAAGAAGTGCTCCAGGAACTTAAAGTTCCTCTGGAAGGTTTCGATATAACAGAAATTCCTGAGATGAGCTCAAAAGGCACCCGCAGGGAAGTCCTCCTGCAGGCAGAGCCAAAATTTGAGCTTGCAGCTGACGAACTGAATCCCGGAAAATCAAAGGCGGTGCTTGAATTCATGTTACCTAAAGGAAGCTACGCAACAATCGTACTCCGGGAATATATGAAGGTAGACCCCCTTCAAATGAGCTGAAAAGCAAAAAGCAAATATTCCATATAAAGGGAACAGTAAATGTCTTGTAAAGATTTCTCCTGGAAATCTTTCTTGAGAAGCTTATTCGTGTCTCAGTGAGTCTACAGGCTTCATTTTTGCCGCTTTTCTTGCCGGATAGACCCCGGATACAAAACCCACCACAACAGCCACGAAGAATCCGACTGCTATCAGGCCTAAAGGAAACACAACAGGAAGCTTAAGGAAAGATTCAACACCATATGCACCTGCAATCCCTACTGTGCTTCCAAGGATTCCCCCGAAGACACCCAGCAGGATTGATTCGACCATAAAGAGAAAAAGGATATCAAAACCCGTAAAACCAAGGGACTTGAGCACTCCTATCTCCCTTGTCCTTTCGGTTACGCTTACAAGCATGATGTTCATTATCCCAATTGAACCGACCAGCAGAGAAATCAGGGCAACTGTCGTGAGAAAAGAACCAAGGGCTGCTGCCATCATGTCCATCTGCTTCAAAACCTGAGCCTGATTAATGATCATATAGGGTCTTGAGTCTTTGTCTTTAAAGTCTCTCTCGGGAATCCCGAAATTCCGGGCAAGGCGTTTGTCCACTTCGTCCGAAGTCTCCTGGACTTTTGTAGAATCCTCACCCTTTGCAAAAACCCCACCGTAGTCCTTTTCACCAAGAATCTCGTTCATTATATTGATCGGGATCAAGACAGCTACATTATCGTCATAAGCCTGGATAACTTTATTTTCCGGGTTTTTGATAATTGCTTTAACCCTAAAAGTTTTTGTGACCTTCTCGTTTTCCCCAACTTTGAAAGTAACATTAATGGAGTTTCGCACCGAGATATTTCGGTCAAACTTCTCGTCTGCAACCTTATACCCGATAACCGCTACGTAACCATCATTGTTATTAATGAAAATCCCCTGCTGGAGCTTTGTATTTGCCACCTTGTTGTAATCTTTTCCAACCCCGCTAACCATAATGTTCTTGGTCTGGGACATGTAAGTAACTTCTGCAGTCTGTGCTTTCAAAGGCGAGATCTCAGATATCCCTGGCGTATTCTCAACTATTTTCATCTCATGATCGTAAAAGAGTTTGGGCTGCATCCCTTGAACGTAGATGAAATTCGACCCCAGATTGTTTACCTCATTCGCAAAGTACTGGCTAAAACTTGCCCCAAGGGACACATTTGCAATTACGGCTGCAACTCCGATGACAATTCCAAGCACTGTAAGGGTAGTGTCATGTCAAAACTAAATAACATCACATTATTTTCAAGTTTATCGATTCAATGGTATAAAAATATATTGGATTTGACACAATTGGATAAACTGAAACTATTTTTAGTCCAATGGTTTATATGGTTAGCACATTAAAAAACTGAATGAAGAAAAGAAAGTGAAGCCTGTTGTTTAGTGGATATATCTGATTCTTAACTACAAATTAATATGTAATGTGGTACTAAAAAGAGAAATGAGAAAGTAAGGTAAGCTCTGGCTCGGCAAAGACTAAGCTTACTTACGTTCTCAACGTTAATTCAGTGACGTTACCAAATCGGTCAACAGTGATTCCCTCTTCGAATTCCACAAGGTTACTTTTTACCGCTCTTATGCTAGTGTCGCGTCAATGATTGAAAGTCTTAAGAGTTATATTGAATGATATTCATAAGTATCACTTATGAACAGATACACTGTGACACTTACCGAAGATG
>JADGNM010000019.1 GCA_017883485.1 Methanosarcina sp. | reverse complement strand
GAAGAGATTTTACATTGAAACCTGACATCCTAAAAAGGTTTCCAGGGAATCCCTGTAATCAATATCAAAATACGAACTTTCGTTTTTTAGTTGATGCCCTTTTTTTGGGCTTGCTCGTAGTTGCTTTAACCGCCGATTTCCGTTTATATATACAATAAAGTATGCCGTCCGGTGTCCTTACTTTCTTCAAAACGCTGTCAATATTATTGTCCTTGAGAATGTACTGCCTTTCAATAGCGTAGGCATTATATTTGTACGCTGCAAGAAATGTGTATTTATTTCCTCTGTGAACTATAGAAGCCGGAGGTTTCTTGACGGTCTGGTTTATGCCTTCATCAAATGAGACCTTTATTTCCGTTCCTGCGTTGTTATCCTCTTTATCTGCAGTTTTTACCTTCTTTGCCCCCGACAGAGGTTTTTTCTTTGCATCAAATAGTTTTTTATATAATTTTAATAAATTAAAGAATCCCATTTTTCTAAGACTCCTTGATATAATTTATTACTTGCTCATTATATTTACTATTAAAATGATAATTAGTGAGAATGTATAAAAGGATTTTGAATATTGGTTCTGTGAAGTAACCGGTTGATAGAATAATAGTTAGAGTCTAAAATGCATCTCTTCAGAAGTAACCGACGATAAATAGCATTTGTCCTTAAGATAAATCCATTCTTCTAAGATAATGATAATGATAACGATAATCTTAACTGTAACTGTTAACTGCTAACTGCTAACTAATAATTGATAATGACCTCAGCCTAAAACTTCACAGAACTCTGGATAAACAACTTGATGTAGGCCAATGTAATCGTTTCGATACGTAAAAGTCACAGTCGTTTTTTGATCCGGATAAATTTTCTTTTCCATATCAGGATCAGACTTTGTATCGCCGTTTTGTAATCCACTAAAAATAAAGATAGCCGAGAATAGGAGCTAATAATATAATGTTACCACTAAAAGTTCCATCTGTATTACACAACAAATCCTTAGTACTCTTATTAGCTGCCCGTATATCAACCGCTATTGCTTTCCAAATGTTAACTGTTGCTGTAGGCTGGCAAATTTATTCAATTACTCAAATGCCTATTTATCTTGGACTTGTCGGATTAGTCCAGTTTTTGCCTATGCTTCTACTTACTCTTGTGGTCGGTTACGCAGCAGACCGCTATGATCGAAAGTTGATAATTAGTTTCAGTCAGATTGCAGAATGTATAGGAATTTTCCTGCTTGCTTACGAAAGCCATATCGGATCAATTACCGAAGAGGGAATTCTCCTTACTATCTTTTTTATAAGTACCTTCAATGCTTTTCAAGGCCCGTCGATGCAATCTTTGCTACCTAATGTTGTGAGCAAAGAAGTTTTCCCGGAGGTAGCAGCTATTGCAGCCTCTACAGCCCAGTTTGCATTTATTATAGGTCCAGCAATTGGAGGAATTCTTTATGCATTTGGTCCCGAATTTGTGTACTCGTTAGCTGGTATATTAGCACTGGCAACAAGTGTGATTATTCTCTTTGTTTCAATAAGGGAGAGGTCCCAAAACTCTGATCCAATAACTATAAATTCAATATTCGGAGGAATAGCTTTCATCAAAAACAAGCCTGCTATACTTGGGGCAATATCCCTTGACCTTTTTGCAGTTTTATTTGGCGGTGCGACGGCCTTATTGCCTGTTTATGCCAGCAATATTTTAAAAATCGGGCCTCTGGGTTTGGGATTGCTGCGTGCGGCACCTGCCGTAGGTGCATTGATAATGTCGGTTTTTTTGGCACGAAAGCCTTTAAAGAAAAACGAGGGGCTTAAAATGTTCATTGCAGTAATATTTTTTGGAATTTTCACAACGATTTTCGCTGTATCAACTTCTTTTGTAGTATCACTCGCGTCACTTGTGTTGTTAGGAGCATCTGATGTGGTAAGTGTAGTCGTCCGTTTAACTTTGATACAATTGAAAACCCCGGATAATATGAGAGGCAGAGTAAACGCCGTAAACTCAATGTTTATAGGTACATCAAATCAACTTGGCGAATTTGAATCAGGGTTAACTGCTGCCCTGTTTGGAGTTATACCTGCTGTGTTACTTGGTGGAATTGGTTCAATAATCGTTGCAATTCTATGGATGAAGCTGTTTCCAGAACTTTTGCATGCAACAAATTTGGGAAATTCAACTAACTAGTGCTTCGATTACAAAATAAGCTCACAAACCTGAACTTTTAAATGCATCCATTGATCAATGAATCTTTCATTCAATAACGTATTTGTTTGTGCAGATTAGGAGGTTCTGGACTTTTATGCGACAAAATGAATTCGGTCAAAAACTCGTGATAACCAAAAAGTTATGCCTTCCTTTAACGTTTATTGTTCAAATATAAAATCACAAAGAAAGTTGTGAATTTAGTTTTAATTTTTTTATAAGTTTGTGCGTTAATTGTTAGAGACTTTGGACACAAGACCTAAATTTGCTTGTACAAGTGTAATATCTGGAGTTAAAGAATAATAGGAAAGTGATTGAATTCCAACATAGATGGGATAACTATGGATTACATCAAAACCTGGAAAGAGGTTATACTAAGACCTTCTGATTTTTACGGAAGAATGCCAACGACCGGAGGATACGCTGATCCGCTAACTTTTGTAGCAATTAGCCTTATCATAAACTTGCTTTTAAGGGCACTTATCCTCTCCAGCATGTTAAAATTAGGCGTCCGCTCCAGCATGTTAACATTAGGTGGTATACATGATTCGAGATTCAACTTTTCCATAATTTCATATGTGATTTTACCATTTATTTTAGGTATCGTTTTCCTCTTCATCGTAGCTCTAATACTCAATTTTCTTTATAAGGCACTTGGGGGAACAGGAAGCTACGAAGGCACTCTAAGGCTCATATCATATGCGTATGCTCCAAAGATATTTTCCTTGGTTCCTATTCTCGGCTTTATCGCTGGAATTTACGAGTTATATCTCCTCATTGTAGGTGGCATGGTTGTGCATAATGTAAGTATGAAAAAATCTACAATAGCTGTACTTCTGCCAATGATACTAATCTTCCTACTGACTCTAATGGTTATTGGAGTGATAGTCTTATTCGGCTTCGCAAACTTTTTGCATGGATATTTATCCTTAAGACAATAAAACTTCATGTTTAATCTGAATTTTTGAAAGTCATTAGCTTATTGCTGTTGATCTTGTACTTCATGTGCGTAAGTCCTAAATAGGTCATAATAGGTCACAATATTTTCAGATCGGCTCTTAGTAAGCATAAAGCACCAGGACTAAATACAGAAATACAGACACATTGCCGCTTAATTGGAAAAGTGAATAGGCTTTGCAACAAAACCTATTCATCCGAAAAACGATAAATTCTGCTTTTTGCTCCGGCTTAAGTGAGGAACAGAGCAGATTCGTTTTCACATAAAAATCAAACCTTCACTATATTGAAAACTTAATCAGGGAAACATTAACTGCGTACGCGGACGACCAAAAAATCTAACCCGTAAAATAATAGTTTTCTCAGGATTTTCACTGCCTGATCAGCTTAAACCTGATAAATTGAAAGTGCTTTTTCGTAATCACCCATCTGGATATAGAGTAGTGCGATGTTGTTTAGGGTTGTTGCAGCAGAACCACTTGTTCTAGCTTGTAAGTGACTTCTACCTTACTATATCCCAAGGAAGACTTTCGAAATATCGCAGTAATAACCTAAAATTTTTATTCTTAATTATTGTTTATTTGGTATGTACTATCCATCCCCAGAAGAACATGATCATATTCTGGAAGACTTACAGTGGCTTCGCTACTATGTAAAGAACATGCAAACTAAAAGAACAATTGACAATGTAACGGATGTCGTTGAAAGGATACGGTCAAATTACGGTCATATCTCGGCTCAACCGACTAGAGAGGCGCTTGGACTTCTCGAGGCCGGAAGATACGATGACGAAAGGATTGACATGTTATTTGATGTTCAGCAAGGTGTGCTTGAAGAATATCTTGTTGTGATGAGTGAGTATCGAGACGATTACAGTATCCTGAACGATGGATGGCATTAAGCCTAGCCGAAAATCAAAATCGAAGATTAACTTAATCTCAAGACTTTGTAATCTGTCACATTTCAAGAGTAGCTTCGCAACCTGTCGCTTAGCTTACCAATACACCAGATAGTTAAATAGCTCGTCAATTTCCTGCTTGTACTCGTTAAAAAAGCTGTGGTTTTTCACCATGTAGCCGTTTGCAGGGAGATCATCGAGGTAACCGTACCAGTAGATAACCATACCTTCGCCAAAAAGATCAACGTACTCACTAAACTGTTTTTTCATGTAATGTTCGTGTTCGAAGTCGTCCCCGAAGAGAGCTTTGCTTTCAATCCAGCTGACCTTGAACTCATCTATGGATATAGGCTTTTCCAGAACAAAATCAGGGGTCTTGCCGTCTCCCTGAGCCCGAATCTCTTCTTCAGTGCAATAGGACATTTCCCTATCATCCAGCCATTTTTGGATGATTGATTCTCCCATCTGGCCCTTCTTACACTGCATCTCGTGGGCATGGGGGGAAAAGAAATGATCTGCTTCGAGGGCTTTTTTTACTTCTTTTCTCAGGCGGCGGCTTTCGATGGAGTCGATATTCTTGAAAAGCCAGTTTATGTTTTTCCTGGAAAGTTCACAATTTTTCATGACGAGAGATGCCATGAGGGTTGGTGGAAAACCGGTATATTCGGCAAGGTCAAGAATCGAACGTCCCTGTTTCCATTTTAAAAAAAGTTCCTGCTCTCTGGAGTAGATCCTTCTGTATTTGAACCGCGTCATCTTTACGATTTTCTGGTTAAGAATTGTTGCTAGCGTGCCTAGAGGTTCCGAATATTCATCCGAGAGGCGGAAAACGTCTTTAAAATCATGCAGCGAACTGTATATTTTCTGATATGTCTGGCGGTCCATCCGTGATCATCGTGTCCCTGTTTTGTGTTCTTCCGGAGCATGCAAAATTAAATTAAGCAGCATGAAAAACGAGAGTTTTGCAGTATCAAAAGTCTCTCTCAAACGTGCAGTTGATTTCCTCAGAATTCCTTCTATATACTTTAGATACTCTTTGTTTATAACAATCGAAGCCCTACCTTAAATCCGAAAAATGATTTCTTCAATGAGCGCAGCATGTCTTTTATGTAGTACTGCGAGCGAAGAAAGCAGTCTTTTCAGTCTTTTGCATAGGGTTGGATGATGCTTTTAAGGAATTTTGACCCGTATATGGATTATCTCCTTCTTTCGGGCAGAGAGCTGTTAACTCCAGAACTCCTCATCATAAACTTCAGGAGTGTCTATCTCCATGATTTCATCAAGCTTCCTTCGTTTTTCCTTATTCTCTGGGGACTTTTTTGTTTTTTCTTCCCTGCCTGGCGGGTAAGAGTCTTTCTTCTCATCTTTATCAGATGATGTAAAGATTGTAGTATGCTTGTTGCTTGAAACTACTTTTTCCGGCACCTTTGGCTTTTCCTGAACTTTTTGATGAGTTTTTCCATATATTATTGGTTTTTCTTCAATTGGTTTTTCTTCAGCCGGTTCTTTTTTCAGGCGGGCTTCAAGTCTCATGAAAGCTTTCTCGGCCTCATCATCATTTTCAGCATGTCTTTCTTGCGGCCTTCTATCATACCCTATTTCAGGTTTTGGAGCAGGGTTACTTACAACTGGTTTCTGGGCAACCGGGTTCGGGACGGATCTTTCTTCTCGCCTTTGAACAGGCTTTTCCTGGGGGTTTTCTGCGAGCCTGGTGGGAACCCAGTCTCCTTTTTCAGAGACATTTTTCTTCCTGGAGGCGGACTGTCTGCCTAACTTGCGGAAAGTATCTTCAGCATAGTTATCTTGTTTGCGGCCATCTTTCCATGATTTAACTTTGCTTGTTGTGCTGTAACCTATAAGGCAAGTAGGTTCTCTCGTTCTCCATTCGAGGCAGAAGAGGTGGCACTCCCGCCCTTTGCATTTCTGGTTTTCATCAAGCGGACAGACTTCTGGAAGAGTCATAGTATTAAGTACAGCAGAATATAAAAAATAGTTAACGGTTATAAAAATTAAAGCAGTATATCAGAAGCCTATCAGAGGCTTTTCAGAGCATCTGCAATCAAGGGAGCAACGCTCAATCTGCTTTCAGCTTTTTCAAGGGTATCGGTTGCGATTATATCCTTAACACCCGCATTAAAAAGCCTTAAGGCCGCATTCCTTGCCAGGACAGGATGTACGCAGATAAGGTAAACATCGACTGCTCCCTGGGCTTTCAGCATTTTGATCGACTCGGTCATTGTCCCGCCTGTTGCAATCATATCATCCACAAGGACGACATGCCTGCCGGTCACATCGAGATTCTTTGTCTTGATCGTAACCGTGTCTCCGCTGAGTCTGGTCTTTTGCAGGTGATCATAATCAAAACCCGGGCCATACGAGACCCTCATTACGAGTCCTTCGGCTCCTTCGTCAGGGGCGATCAGTATAGGGTTTTCCAGCCCAAACCCTGCAATATGGTCCCCAAGCAGTTTTGCTGCATCAAGGTTTTGGGCAGAGCCCGAGAAATGCTCAAGCACGCTTTTTGCATGGATATTTATCGTAAAGATCCGGTCAGCTTTAACGCAGCGGGCAACTGCGCGCGCACTAATCGGTTCTCCGGGCTTGAACCTTTTATCCTGTCTGGAGTATCCCATGTAAGGGATAACAACGTTAAGCTCTTTTGCCTCATCGCAAGCATCGATAAGCTGGAGAAGAGAAACAAGATCGGAATCCGTGGGTGTGCTCTGGATAAGGGTTACACTCTCGTTATTTATCTCACCTGCAATTCGGAGGTAAAGTTCCCCATCAGGAAAACGGTTAAACTCACAGAGCGCAGGCTCCGTTCCCAAAGCCCGGGCCGTGCGGCTGGCAAGTAATTGTGATGCTGGTCCACCTACGATCTTCAAGATATATACCTCAGTCTCTCGTCTTGATAGACCCCATCCTTTAAAAAGTTTATTTTTAAAGGCTTATTTTGAGCTTTTGAAATTACTTAATAAATGCTTGCTAACGATTGTGTTTTTTATTGCTTAGTAATCAGACTTATCCTGTATATCAAAATCAACATCAATCGGCTCACTTTCAATAGGCCGAACGGTCACAAAATGTTTTCCTTTATGCTTCTCCAGCACCCTGATATTTCTTATTGAAGTATTGGGGTAATTTCCACTCTCGTCTTTTTCCGCTGACTTTACCATATCCCATATTGTCAGTAGTGCTGCCGAAACACCTGTGAGAGCTTCCATCTCGACTCCTGTTTTCCCGACCGTCCGGACCTCAACAATAGCCGCAATTGTCCAGTTTCCTATCTCGAAATCCACATCTACGCCAGTGATCTGGATCAGATGACACATAGGAATTATCTCGGGGGTTTTTTTAACTGCAAGCACGGCTGCAACCTGCGCGGTTGCAAGCACGTTTCCTTTCTCCACATTTCCAGCCTTGATCTTCTTTATGGTTTCCTCGGAAAGTACGATTTCCCCTTTAGCCCGTGCCAATCTTGGGACATCATCTTTTTCGCTGACATCAACCATATGCACTCTGCCTTCATCGATATGAGTAAACTGTTTTTCCACAGAATCACCGCGTTTTTAACATTTTGTATTAATAATGTTTTAGAATTCGACTTCCTCTAGCTTTTTCCTCTTTTTTTGTTTCCTTTTTGAACATTTGCCTTTTTGTTGGCTTTTCGGATCTTTCTACTTCCTTTCAGTCAATCCTGATCTGTTTCCTTTTTGAATAATCGTCAAGGGCTTTTTCAAGGCTTTCTGCAAGCTCTTCGGCTTCTTCGAGTGTAAGTTTTATTACCTGCTCATCTTCCCCGTGAAAAATATTGATTCTAATTCTATTTCTTTCGATCTCTACCTCAATTTTCCTTTCAAATTCGTGCACCAAAACAGTCCCTCCTATTTGACGTTTCTCTCTTTTATTCTGTATGTCTCTTCAGCCGATATCTGCATCATCCGATATCTGCTTCTTTAATTATTTCGGAAATCTTTTCTACCACATCCGTTGCAAGCAGTCCGTTTCCTGCTCTCTCAAAAGCCAGGTCCCCGGCTGCTCCGTTAATATATGCAGCGCAGGCTGCGGCAAGAAATGCAGGGTTTCTTGAAAAGAGAGAGCCTGTAAGTCCTGCCAGAACGTCACCTGTGCCTCCGACAGTCATTCCCGCATTTCCTTTCCTGTTCAGGAGGGTCTGTTTTCCATCCGAAATAATGTCTATTTTTCCTTTGAGGAGAGTGACAATCCCTTTTTCCTCCGAAAAATCTCTGACGGCTTTGATGCGGGCCTCTAAATTTTCAGGGGTTTCCATTTCCCTCAAATGGGCAAATTCTCCTGCATGCGGGGTTACTATCAGTTCACAGTTGCCTGCAAGTGAGTCAAAAATAGGGCCTGAGAGGGCATAAAAAGCGTCTGCGTCCAGGACGGCTTTCCTGCAGAAGGGAAGAATTTTTCGGACGGTTTCCATAGTCTCCAGAGCTCTTCCTAACCCCATACCCATCACGACCACATCATGGGAGTTAATAAGGTCAGGAAGAATGGAAAGGTCGTCCGGGCAGAGTTTATTTGAAGAAAGTCTTCTGACTATCAGGTCCGGAGAAAAAGATGCAATAATTTCGGATACGGACGCGGGAACTGCTGCGGTTACTATATCTGCCCCTGCCCTCAAAGCTGCAAGGGCTGCAAGGGCAGGTGCCCCTGAATATGGGCCGCCTCCTATGACAAGAATCCTTCCGGAGTTTCCTTTGTGTCCTTCAGGTCGACGCTTATGCAGCATTGTCAGGTCTCCGGGCCCTACATATTGTTCGGCGTCCGCACAGACCCCGATCTCTGCAACCTTTATCGTGCCAGTATACTTTTTTGCTTCCTCGCTTACAAGCCCTGTCTTCATCCGGTGAAAAGTGACTGTAAGCTCCGCATGCACGGCTTTCTCAAAATTTTCGCCATCAGGGTCAAGCCCTGAGGGGATATCAACAGAAATTACAGGTTTTCCTGCTTTCCCTTCCCTGTTTATAAGAGCAATAGCTGTCGATTCGGGTTCTCTTATTGTGCCTTTAACTCCTGTCCCGAATATGGCGTCTACGAGCATGTCAGCTTCCGAAAACCAGTCGGAGACTTCAGATGCAAGTTGACTTGAATCGGTTATCTCGAAAACCTGCACGCGGGTGAACTTTAAAAGTGAAAAGTTATGGCAGGCTTCCCCTGTTCTTATTTCCTGAGCCTTTCCTAGCAGGATTACCTTTACAATGTAACCTGAAAAACCTGCAAGCTGTCTGGCTGCAACAAAAGCATCGCCGCCGTTATTTCCCCGACCCGCAATGAAAAGTACCTTGCCGTTTTCAAGCTTCTCTCGTATGCTCTGCGCAATTGCGGCTCCCGCATTTTCCATTAATTGGACGGGTAACAGTCCAAGATACTCGCAATTAATGTCTATTGCCTTCATCCGTGAAGAACTGATGAACTTCATAACGATTACCTGTTAATTTATTCTCATTCGATTTCTACTATCTACTAAATATCTATACAAATTTGAATTCTTTCTTATCAGAAAATATTATATATCCATACATATATTTCTAAGAAAATTGAATAAATATATTTATTCAATTTTTAGAAAGATATAACTAGCTATTTATATGAGAGATCTAACTATCTTAGCTTATATGAAAAGCCAAACTGTAGCTTAAGTATAGTTTAATAACGATCAAGAAGGTAATAAGAGTAACAAGATTAATAACCGGTAAGAGTAATAACCTTAAAAAAGAAACGCCGATATTACAGTCAACTGCAATCAAAAACTTCAGTAGAACTGTAAAAAGGCAGGACTCTGATCAAATGTTTTCTTTCCTTTGCATGTGTTCGAACTTACATGAGATAGGGAGGACTATTTTTGTCTAATTTTTCAAAAGAGGCGGATAGCAACTTTAAAAGTACGGTCAAAGCCAGATATTTGGTTTTAGGCAGTGGAAGCGTTGGTTTCGCGCTTGCAAAAGAGCTCCGGGAAAGCAATAAGCTTGTAATCATCGTAGATAAAGACGAAGCCAAGGTCGAGACTCTTAGAGAAGAGGGCTTCGAAACTATTGTAGGTGATATCTCCGATCCTGAGCTTGTCGACAAGATTGACCTTAAGAACGTTGTAGTTATACTTTTCCTGACTTCCAATAACGAGGTAAACAGGAAGGGCCTTGAGAACTTCAAGAAAGTGGTTAACCCTGATGTGCAGCTCTTTTCCCGTGCATCGGACGTAATCAATAAGGAAAGGATGGAAAACCTCGGGGCGGACTATGTCTTTATGCCTTCCAAGCTTATTGCAAGCTCACTTTCACGTTCTCTTGAGAGGGCCGAGTCGGTTCATAGGGGCAACAGGCTCGCCAGGTGGCTGAAAGGAATAAGGGATAAAAAGCTTGCAATCGTAATTCACGATAATCCTGATCCGGATGCAATCTCCAGTGGGCTTGCGCTAAAGGAAATTGCAAAAAATCTCGGGGTAGAATCAAGTATATTATATCATGGCAGGATCGGACATCAAGAAAACAAAGCTTTTGTAAACCTGCTGGGGATTGACCTGGGCAAGATCGAAGATAACAACCTTAAAAACTTTGATGAAATTTCCCTGATAGACTGCTCAATTCCAGGCGTTAACAACATGGTTCCCCCCAACTCGTACGTTGGCATTGTAATTGACCATCACCCACCCGGAGAAACCGAGATAAAGGCTGAGTACATAGATATCCGACCAAATTTCGGGGCAACTGCAACTATTATGACAAAGTACCTGCAGCAGCTTAATATCAATATATCGAAGACCATGGCAACGGCTCTACTTTATGGTATCAGGACCGATACCCAGGACTTCAAGCGAAAAACCGACCCTGCGGACCTCTCAGCTGCGTCTTACCTGTATCCTCTTTCGAACCACGGCATCCTTGACCAGCTTGAGCAGCCTTCAATGGCTATCGAGACCCTTGATGTGCTCGGAGAGGCAATCCGGAACAGGCAGGTGATAGGAAGTTACCTTCTCTCAAATGTAGGAAACATAAGGGATAGGGATACTCTTCCCCAGGCCGCAGATTACCTCCTGAGTCTTGAAGGAATTTCCACAACAATTGTCTTTGGGGTTACCGAAGACCGAATCTACATCTCAGGGCGCAGCAATGACATTAGAGTCAACCTGGGAGAAATTATGCGTCAGGCTTTTGGCGAAGATGCAGGCGGGCATGCAAATGCAGCAGGAGCCCAGATTCCTCTTGGGGTTTTCAGTTCTACAAAAGATAGGCAAACGCTGTTAAGGCTGGTTAACGAAGCAATGGTAAAGAGATTCTTGAGTGCAGTAGGAGTAGAAAGCGCAGGAGAATAATGTCTTCGGAGAGAAAAGATTTTGTAAGGAAAAAGATTTTTCCTTTTTTCTTTTCAGGAGATTTTTATTTTGTTTCTGGAATCTTAACTTCCAATCTGTTTCCATTTAGAACATCACTTTCCTTTACCTGGATTCCTGTCACTGTGATATTTCCTCCTGTTTTCAGGGAATAGGCCGATACAGCACCGACTTCGCTGCCCGTATTTTCGGTCGAATATGGTACGATTATTTCATATGAGCCATTCGTATCTGACACTGCTTCATTTTGATATATGAACTGTCGGCCTGTGTTTGATTTGAGGCCAAGCATTGCAGTGACAGGCTGGTTCGGTTTTGCAGTACCTGAAAGCCTGGCTCCTTGAACATATTCGAATACCTTTACAATATTGGTATTATTTCCTCTATTCTCCGGGACATTGCTTTCATGGACTAACCTCAGATTCCCAAGGTTTGATCCATCAAGATTATGAAGTTTGTATAATTCAAGATTAAAAAGTTCTTTCTTAGCAGCCACAGTGGCCTGAAGACCCATGTTCGTCAACTGTTTTTGGACATCGTAATAATCCCCCGCATCCTTTCCTGCAATCATAGCGATAGCACTAAACTTGCCGTTAACTGACACCATCAACGAATCGGTCATTACGTATTTTACCTTGAATTTGTCCATAATTGCCTTTGCTTCCTGCTCGGAGTCAGTCATAAAGAAATGTGCAGAATCATTAACATTGGTCTGGAAATTGTTCGAGACTGCAGGCCTTTTGGATATATACACTATCCAGTTTCCATAGTCCCACCAGCTCAGAACTCCATATTCGGGAGTTTCTGATGGCTGAAGGTAGTAAGATGTTTCAGGGCTAGAATTTTTGAGCCAGTTAAGAGACTCTCTCCATGCGGGATCAAGAGTGCCTGAACTTTCTGCTAGAGCATTCACTATCCATATACAGGGTATAAAAACAAGTCCTATCAATGCAAGTGATGAGACAATTTTGAAGTAATCGGGTTTTACCGAATTCTTTGTAGGTGCTGACGTTTTCTTTGCAGGCACTGACATATTCTTTGTTTTCAGTTTTGATCTTGTATTTAACTTTACTTCTTTTCCAGCTTGAAAAATAGATGAGACATTTTTCCCATTTTTTTGTTCGAGTTTTACCAGTTTCCTTACTTCAGTCTCAAAATCCAGGGACCCAAGCAGAACCCAGAGCAAATATGACGTAAGGATTGAAACATTTATTGAGAGCTGATATGCAAAACGCTGCTGTGAAATCGCAAGATACATTGAAAAAACTGTCCATAAGAGGAAAAATACTCCTTCAGACTTTGATTTGTCTCTATTCCATTCAAGACTAAGCAGGAAAAGAGCCGCCAGAGCTATAAAAAGACAGAGTCCGAAAGCTCCGAATACCTGGCCAAGGTTAAGATTTCCCTGTGGAGTTAAAAATATAGGCACAGCTTCGGAAATGGTACCCATATATTCGCCTTTTCCAAAGAAGAAGCTAATTCCTGCAATCACAACAGCGTAGGACTCTGCATAAAAAATACGAAGGGCAAGAAGACCTCCACAGACTACCAGTATTAAAATTCCTGGATAGTACTTCCAGTCCAGATTTTTCTTTGAAATATATAAGGAAACACCCCATAGAAGAGCAGTTCCGGCAATCATAATGAGTACGTAGAATACCTGGAACCAGGAGAGGTATATCGCACTCATTTCCAGACCCGACCGCACGTACTCTGCTGACAAAGGAATTGTGAACAGAAATGTTGCTAAAAGACATGTAATTGAGCAGATGAAAACGTAATCTGATCGCTTTCCGGATTTAAGGTCGATTGTGGTCTGTATGAATGCATACAATGCGATGAGGCTTACAAAAGCTGGAGCTCCAACCCATGTAAAAATTAAAAGGGCTAAAAATAGCCCGGATGCCCCTGCTAAGGCCAGCGATACTAGAAGCTTCTTTTCAGAAGAGATATTCTTAAGAGATGTAAGAGAAATAGGACCTTCCCTTGCCGATTTTAAGGCTAGTATAAAACATGCATAAGCAGACGTTGTAAGAATTACCTCTGCTACGTGATGGTCAACTAACCCGAAATGGGAAACAAATATATGTGCTGGCATAATCGCAAAAATGAGAGCCGCAAGAAATCCTGTCTTTCTGTCAAACAATGCAGCAGATGCGATATATAGTGGAATTATTGTCAGGGCTCCGAGAAGTACCGGTAACAATGCTCCTGCGAATTCAATAGTATGCAGATCCGGATGTCCTCCTCCCAGAACCTTTGCAAGCAGAGCGCCCATCAAGTCAAAAAAAGGAGGCCAACCGACGTTAAAACCATAAGGATAATTGATATAAGAATCGAAATTAAGGGAATGGGGAAAATTGGAGACTGTGTAAAGAATTAGCCGCATATGATAATAGTCATCGAATCCCCTGAAGGTTATGCCTCCGTCTGCAGTGACTGCTGTATATGTGAGCATGCGCATAAGAAAAGCAACTAAAATAGCTGCTGTTATATAAATGATACTAGATTTTAAATTGTTAGCTGTCATTTTTGTTTCAGAGTGTCTTATGCTTTTGTTCGTGGTGACCATCTCTGTTTATTGTTTTGTACTTCAATCATTAGGATTAAAGATAAAGTATTCGATTGTAATTCATTGGTTATCGGTAAAGAAATTTTCTTGTCTGCAGGTCTCGATTTCAAAGAAAAAATCAAGCCCAAATTTTGACACTGAAACTGAAATAGATATCCAACTCCAGCTTCACATTAATGAATACTTATACATACTTGTGGAAATCGATGTAATTATCACGATTCCTCACTTAACCGATGACCAATGAATTGTAATTTGGTTATCATAAAATTTAACTTACTTCCAGAAGCAAATACATCGGTAAGTTCTGCTGCAGTAGATAACCGGTGAATTTAAGTACCATCTTTAATAACCTGTTTGCGGGGCATTTTGTGATAGAAAACACATAATTAATAACGCTATTATATCCTATATTGCACATTTCGAACCCCTGCCAATATAGGACAATAATATTTGACTATTGGACATTTTATTAACCTTATATCAACAAAATGACCTTTTAGTATAG
>JADGNM010000267.1 GCA_017883485.1 Methanosarcina sp. | reverse complement strand
AACATCATCATTAGACCATATTAAACCAAATACCTTGTTTGCTGCGAAATCGATGACAGCAAATGGAGTAACTGTCTAATGTGACATAGTCAAGTTAAATGTAAACAATTAATTTGCATTTTAAACTATGATTTGTTTTTGATTGCTGGGAAATTGGAAAATATTTAATTTTTATAAATCTCTTGGATATTTATTGGAAAAATTAATCAAGAGCCGCGAAATTTCAGAATAATACCGAAAAAGTTTTTAAGTGGGGAATTCTACTAAAAGGTAATAATATAAACAGTCTCATTAAATTCCAATGAGCTTAGCTTGAAAATCCGAATGAAAATGATTACAGGAATAGCATTGTTAATATTTTAAGATGAGCATGACCTCAAAATAATAGAGAAAACGACTTTAAAATCTTGCCCTGACTTGAGTTATCAGCAGAGCTTTCCTGAGGACCTAGGTTCTTGAGAGTTAATACTGTATTGAGGATATAGGACACAACTGTATATAAAATTTGCGACACATCTCTTTCTTCCTTTTTGATAACATAGTAATAAAGGAAGGAAAACAGTGAATATATTAGATTTGTGGCTGACGTATTTAAACTTGATATATGATTTAAAGACCTTGTTTAAATATGTCCGAAACGTTTAAGTTCAGAAGAGTGTCAACTTATTAAAGATAACGGATGAAAAAACTTTCATTGTTTTTGAAGGTTACCAGTAGCTCCGCTTAATAGTAATGCCAGATACGATGCCCCCCGTTAAAGAGTGGGGAGTCAAAGAAAGACAATTATCAAATACTAATCCAGTGAGGGGATTAATTGCAATCTATAGTACAGGAAGCAATGAAGTTCAGTGAAAAAGAGAAAGAATACCGAAAAAATTCCTCCCCTGAAGAAGAATTCGAAGAATTCGGGCAGCCGAGAATTATGATTGTCGGCTGTGGGGGTGCAGGGAATAATACTGTAAACCGGCTCTATAACATAGGAATTGAAGGTGCGGAAACAGTTTGTATCAATACAGATAAGCAGCACCTTGATAACGTCAGGGCTGACAAGAAGATCCTCGTGGGAAAAACTCTCACAAGGGGATTAGGAGCAGGCGGTTATCCTGAGACAGGAAAGAAGGCTGCTGAGCTTGCAAGAGGCACCCTTGAAGAAGTACTGAAGGATGTGGATCTGGTTTTCATCACTGCAGGTCTTGGGGGAGGTACAGGGACAGGCGTCGCCCCTGTAGTTGCCGAAGTAGCAAAAGAACAGGGAGCAATTGTCGTAGGAATGGTCTCCAGCCCCTTCAGAGTAGAAAGGGCTCGCATCTTCAAAGCCGAAGAAGGCCTTGAAGAGCTCCGCAGGGCAGCAGATACCGTGATTGTCCTGGATAATAACAGGCTGCTTGATTATGTGCCAAACCTTCCTATTGACCAAGCATTTTCCGTAATGGACCAGTTGATTGCCGAAACAGTAAAAGGAATCACAGAAACGATCACAGTGCCTTCTCTGATAAACCTTGACTATGCAGATATCAGAACCATTATGAGCTGCGGCGGGGTTGCTGTCATGCTGGTAGGCGAGTCAAAAAACCAGGATAAAAGCACTGAAGTCGTACGGACTGCCCTGAACCACCCCTTACTTGATGTTGATTATAAAGGCGCAACCGGAAGCCTGATCCATGTAACCGGAGGGCCTGACCTTAGCCTGAAGGAAGCAGAAGAAATAGCCTCCATGCTTACCTACGAACTCTCCCCGGGTGCCAATGTCATCTGGGGTGCAAGGATAAGGGAAGATTATGAAGGCAAGGTCAGGGTAATGGCTATCATGACAGGTGTCCAGTCTGCTCAGATCCTGGGGCCTCATACAGGACCCGGAATCTTCGAATCCAAAACCGAAACTGACCATGTGCAAGAAAGAAGGTTCGGGAAAATGGTGCCTGGAGGCCGGAGAGGAAATACTTCAGGAATTCTCAAGAAAAGGAACGATGAGTCAATAATTGATTTTATAAATTAAATAGGCAAGACAAAAGTCCGTATCCCCGGTGAGATTCGGGCTTTTCCAACCCTATACTTTTTAGCCCATGCGTTTTCGACGATACTCTTTTTTATCAGCGGTTCTATCTAAAAATATGAAAATTTTGGTTGCAACAGGGCGGCTTGCGGAAAATACCGTCAGGAAAGCAGCTGGTGAGAAAGCCGATGTTCTCGTAGCAGATATTGATATTGCCGCCTTCATAACTCCAAAAAAGCTCATCAAAGCCTTTGAGGAAGCAAATCTCTCAAAAAAATACGATCTTATTCTTGTTCCAGGGCTTGTGTCAGGAGATTTTTCAAAGGCTTCCGAAATACTGGGCTGTAAAATCAGACTTGGGCCCAAACATGCCTATGACCTTGGTTTTGTACTGCCTTTTGCCGATAAGACAGAGTTTTCCGAAAAAATTCCAGCATGTGAGCTACTTGTTGATGTTAGGAAGAAACTGGCTTTAGACCTTATCAGGAAAACCGAAGAAGAAGCCGCTGCTTTTCTCACATTAAAGGAAGTAAAAATCGGAGGAAAGGCTTGCATGAAGGTTATGGGAGAGATTGTAGGGGCTATGGAAATGGATTCTCGGGCGCTTCAGGAGAGAATCGAAGCGTTTATCGCCCGGGGAGCAGATATTATCGATCTTGGGGCCACCCTTAATACCATGCCTGAACAGGTTCGAAGAACTGTATCCCTTGCAAAAACCCTTACAACTGCCCCAATAAGCATAGATACTCTCGATACTGAGTTGATAAAAGAAGGAGTAGAAGCAGGAGCAGACCTTGTACTGAGTCTGAACAGCACAAATATTGAAACTGCAGGCACGATTGTTGCCAGAGCGGGAACTGCAGCCGTGGTAATTCCGGATGAGGATAAAAGTCTGGGGAGCCTTGTCAGAAATATCGAAGCTGCTCACAGGCTTGGAATTGAGAAAATCATAGCCGATCCTGTCCTTGACCCTGTGGGCCACAACATAACCGAATCCATTGTTCGCTATTATGAGTTTCACAGGCTGTACCCTCAGGTCCCTGTATTCCTGGGTGTCGGTAACGTTACTGAACTTATGGATGTGGATAGCATAGGAGCTAATGCCGCTCTCTGCGGAATAGGGGTAGAAATAGGAGCTGGTATTCTTTTCACCCCCGAGTTCAGCGACAAGGCACAGGGTTCAATTCGGGAACTTAAAAGGGCTTCACAGATGATGCAACTCTCCAGCATAAGAGAAAGCTCCCCAAAAGACCTTGGGCTCGATCTGCTCTGCATTAAGGAAAAACGCAGGCGTCCTGCCTTCCCCCCTCCGGAAAATGCAATTCGAGCCAGACCTTCGAAAAACTGGCGTACAGACCCTGCAGGCCCTATTCTTATCCGGGTAGTACCTGATAGTAAAAGCGGAAATGGCGGATTGATAGTAGCTGAGCACGAAAAAGCCTCAGTAGTAGGAAAGAATGCAAGAGAAGTTATGGACACACTACTTGAACTGAAAATTATCTCCCGCTTGGATCATGCAGCGTATCTGGGAAGAGAATTGGAAAAAGCCGAACTTGCCCTGCACTTTAACAGAAGTTATGCCCAGGACGATGTATTCTGAGAGAAATGCAGATAAATTAGGAGACATGAGAGAATGAGACTTGAAAATGAAGATAAGCAGGCAATTTTTGAGATAGTGGCAGCCCGCTATTTCACAACACAGAATTGGAAGTGGGTTAACCTGAGGAAAGATATCAATAAAATTTTTAAAGCCTATAATGAACTGAACGAGCAGTATGCATCCTACTCCTACGTGAGCAGAGACTGGTATGTGGAAAACATGGGGACCAAGAGCCTTCATATGTGCAATACCTGGGATGAGTTCAAAGACCTGGTCGCATTTCTGAACACTCACGGAAGCGTTTTTAATTTCCTTGTCAACACAGGGAATAGAAAATCTTTCTGTGTTGTGGGTGACTCAAGAGAGTTAAATGAAGTTCAAGCAAATGCAATCAAAGAAGTTCAGAAACTCGGGTATAACGCTTTTGTTTTCCTGGCCACGGTTCCGGATGAGATCGAATTTCAGCTACTGCAGGTTGGGGGAGTCAGCTGATCTCTCCTTGACCTATCCTGGCTTTCACTCCGATCAATGTTCTTAAGTCGGTTTGCTTTTTTAAAGAAGAAATTTAAATCAGCTAGCTTTTTTGAGGGAAATTTTTTTCTGGACTTTTTGTTGGACTTTTTAACTGGTCTCTTATGGATTACTCATTTAATCGGACAGACCACCGATTAGATTCCCGACTGATATTTATCTTGTCTTCCCTGGCAAGCCAGCCTACAGCCATTAAAGCCAGCTGGGAATCGATGCCGTTGGTGCTCAGGTGAGTCTTTATCTGGTTCAAACTGCATTCTCCTTCTTCCAGCCTATGATATACTAATCCTGCGGCTTCCCCTATCTTTAGGTTCATATATTCTGCCATATTTATCACCTATCTTATCTTGACTATGTCACATTACCAGGTGAAAACATCATCACTAGACCATATTAAACCAAATATCTTGTTTGCTGCGAAATCGATGACAGCAAATTGAGT
>JADGNM010000266.1 GCA_017883485.1 Methanosarcina sp. | reverse complement strand
GATGCTATTCTAGCGGCGCTCAATCAAGCGCCGCTATTATTCTGAGAGTTGCAGCATTTAGATGAGATTATAACTTTTTTTAGTAGGCTGAATAGTTACGATTTATTTTCTTCTCTTCTGTTTCCTCTCGTACTCCCTTTCGAGCTCAAAAATTCCCTTAACAGACTCAAGTTCCTTTTTGCTTCTGGAATAGTAAAAAAGTACCAGACCAACTCCAATGAGCAGGGCTATAATTGCAGCCAGGAAAAGCAAAGGTGCCGATTGTGAAAAATATTTAACCTGAACGGCTTCGTCTCTTTCTCCCATCTTAGAAGAAATCCAGATGAGATTTTGCCTTTCTTTTTCATCAAAACTTTCATTGGAAGGCATCGGCCGTGCTATCCCGAATATTCTGTTGCCTGTAACATATCCTTGTGGAAGGATTACACGGAAAAATACGGAATCGGGTTTCATGAACACGAAATTTTGGGTTCCCGGGACCTCAATGGTATACGCAATAAAGCCTGTTACGGGTTCCTCAAATGTGAGATTCAGAACTTTCATGTTCTGGCTAATTTCTTGAGTCAGAGTATAATTGAGATCTGAAGTTACATTTCTATGTGAAAGCTCTTCCAAAGTTCGGGTAAGTGCTGTGGTCTCATTTGCGGGTTCAGCAAGTGTCTCATTTGCGGGCTCAGCAAGTAATACAAAGTTTTGAATCGGGTTTTCTGCCGAACCGCCGCCCAGGGAATCGGGGGGATAAATCATAAGCTTACTGCAATTTATTTCGAGATTCACAACCTGTACTGTTGTTTTGTCTTTCAGGAGATAGTACGTGGTAGTATTTGCAGGCACTTTATTATTCCACTCATTAAGAAAAACCTCAAATTCATAGCTGGATATATTGCCGGACTGATTGAGGACAATTTGTTTTTTATCTTCTGCACAGCCCGATATAAAGACCAGTATCATGGCAAGGAGCATGAACAAAATTTTCGATTTCATTTTCACAAACTAATTCTCCCTTGAACTCGAGGTGATTTTTTTTCAGCCTTCGGCAGCCTTTCCTGCCGAGGAAAGCATTTACATTATATGAAACATGTCAGCCTCTATCATATGCTTTCTCTTCTTAATAAACAAAACGGATAGTCATCAGAAAAAACCGGGGCAAAAGCTTCAATCTCCGGAATAGAAAGAGTAAACTCAGCAATGACCCGGAATCAGGCGCCTGACTCTCCTGAAGAGGTCAGGAACTGGAAGGCTGTTTCCTAGACGATAACCCAGATGCTCTTTTGAAAAGGGCAGACATCGATAATAACTGAGTCCATGAAATTCCTCAGCTGTATTATGTGGTCGTAGGGGTTGACCCTGCAGCTACTTCCAAGAGTAGATCAGACGATACCGGGATAATCGTAGCAGGGAATGACGAAAAAGATCACATTTACTTTCGGGTGATTATACCGTCCACGAAACGCCCCAAAAATGGGGGCAGCCGCAATTACAGCTTACCATAAACACCAGGCTAATGTGATTGTACGAGAGACAAACAATGGCGGGGAGATGGTAGAACATACTTTGAAAACGATTGATCACAAAATACCTTTTAATGCTGTTCATGCCATCCGGGGTAAGGCTACAAGGACAGAACCTGTGAGTGCTCTTTATGAACAGGGAAAAGTTCACCATTTCGGAACATTTCCACAACTTGAGGATGAAATGTGTGAATGGATCCCAGGCTCGGATAAGTCGCCTGATAGGGTTGATGCTCTTGTATGAGCTGTCACAAAGCTTATGGACAAGCCCTACGCTGGAAAACTTGATCTCTCAAAATTAGTCCTCTTCGTTCCAAGAACAAACAGAGAACGGATGGACAGAGCCCATCCACTTTATCAGTAGGGTATAGGGGTATTTGGTGAAAAAAGAAAGATAGGAGGAAGAAATGTCAGGTAACTCCAAGTGCGTACCATCCGCTAGCCCATCCTGTTGCACTGTTCCACCATGTTGTGTATACAAGCCCATTCGAGCCAACAGTAAACAGGTCTATTTGGTTTGCATATCGAGCGACTGCTGCCACCTGTCCTCCTGGCTGCCCCACTCCATTACTTAGATTAATCCACCCGTGCCAACCACTAGATTCATCCCACCAAGCAGTGTAGATTTTGTTGTCGGTGCCGATGGTGAAAAGATCCAGATGATTTGAGTAGCGAGCGATGGCAGTGACGGGTGAGCCTTGCGACGCCACGCCACCCTGTACCTGGAACCATGAAGACCAACCGGTCTGTTGGTCCCACCAAGCAGACATGATCCGCCCATCAGAAGCCGTAGTGAAGAGATCAAGATAATCCCTGAATCGGGACACAACGGTCACTGTCGCATCCGACCGGCACAGTAGATTGAGTGAGAACCAACCATGCCAGCCGCTACGTTCATCCCACCAAGCAGTGTATACCCTGTTGTCTGTTCCTATGGTGAAGAGGTCCAGATGGAACGGGTAGCGAGCGATGGCAGTAACTGTTGCCCCTGTCGAGGCTACGCCACCCTGTACCTGGAACCAAGAAGACCAGCCTGTTCGTTGATCCCACCAGGCAGACATAATCCGCTCATATGATGCCGTAGTGAACAGGTCGAGATGATCGCTGTACCTGCACACTACATTGACTGTTGAGCCGGGACGGCACAGAAGTGTTCCAAGTGGGATCCAACCACCCCAGTCACTCGCAGCATCCCACCAGGCAGTGTATACCCTGTTGTCTGTTCCTACAGTGAAAAGATCAAGGTGACCGGCGTAGCGGGACACGACCTGCTTTCTAAATACTATAAAACAAATAAATACATTCGGGTAACGTTACAATTACAAAAAACCTTTATTTTAATGTTTTTGGAAGTGAGATGTTGGATGTAAAATGTAAATGTTCCGACTATAATCAAAAAATAATAAATAACATCTGCCTAAGTTTTGAGGAAGAAAAACTCAGTTCTGAAAAAGAGCTTCGAAATTATGTTCTGGATAATGTTAGTGTGACGGAAACTGTAACTGAAGATACATTCCTAGACGATATACGCAATATTACAAAAAAGTATATTAACGAAGGAGTAACTGTTGAAGACCTACGCGAAGTTTTAAAAATTGCATTCGGGCTTTCGGGCACTTATTGCTACGATGTGGTTCAACTGATTCAAAAAGAAATGGATTTACAATATAGTGAAGAAAACCCGTGATATATTGACGTTTTCCTTTTTTGCAAAGCTTAACTAAAGACGCCATAGACCAACTGAAAAATACCAACTTTTTGTCATAGAATGTTGGTATCCACTGTATGGTGTTGCAGTAAGAGCAGACTTTTTTTCATTATATCTACTAAAATCGCAGGCTAAGGCTCGAGAATATAATACTCAGATACAAAGAGATAAAGCTACAGAAAGGCTAAATCACTTGCAAATAAACAGTTTAATGTTTTCTTTCTCTTTTCAAATTTTCCATTTCCAGTAACCTTCCAACCTTTTCTATGTAATTTCCCCCCTCATCAATAAAACCTGCACTCATTGCACCGCTCACTGAATTAATATTACCATTTTTAGCATCAATCGCAAAATCACGAGCACATTTTCCGCCCATTTGATATGCCATCAATCCTGAAATCCATTTCTTGTCTATTTCTTTAAAAATCGGAGAAATATTAAAATTTTTATCCTCATCCAGTGCTAATTCAGTTTGTTTAATTAAGCATTCAGCTAACTGTTTAAGAGAATCAAAATCAGCTTTTTGCTTAGAAGTTATCATGTCGTCTAAGGTGTCTATGAAAAGAGCTACGTGCCTTCGGACACTACTCTCCCAGATCTCATTATCGTAATCGTTTGCCATTTTAACTTCTTCCTATAGCAGACAGAATAATTAAATTTGCTTCTAGTCACAACCATAATTGCTTATGTTTCCAATGCTGCTATTCTGAATGGCCAAAAATGTATAACAGCATATCGGTTTATATTATGGCTCTTTGCAAAGCTTAACTAAAGATGCCAGAGACAAAGTAAAAAACACCAACTTTTATACCTAAAAGGTAGCCTTATGGCATAATTGATCAGTCATAGGCGACCAAATCTAATCCCAAATAGATGGGTATAAAATGCACATAGAAGAAGTGCAAAGAATCTGCCTGATGAAAACATTCAGCTCGGAAATTTAAACTCATCCTATTGCCTTAAATTCACAACATCAAATATTTCGAATCGGATACTAAAAATATCTGTACTGCAATTTTGATAATCATGTTCCTTGTTAGCATGGGTTTGATGTTGAATAAAACCGAGGAAGAGATTGATAAATTAAGAGAGGAACAATTTAATTTTCAGTCAGATTGGTTTTTTACAAAGGTAAGAACACACCAAAACGATTGTAAATAGTCACGTTCTCGTTCTAATGATCTGTTTACTTCCCTTGGTAAGATAGCTACGTTTTAAGATAAAAGGTAGCTATATTTAATTATTAGTCAGTCCTAGTGCATTGATTCCAAGGTTTATCATGAATTAAATTTCGAGTTTGAATTAAGGAAGTATTGGTGTTGAACACGCCTTAAACCGCGGAAAGCGCGG
>JADGNM010000265.1 GCA_017883485.1 Methanosarcina sp. | reverse complement strand
TAAGCTCACAGGTCTATAGGATAAAGTGATATCCTTAAAGTCAACATAAAACATACTTGTTATCCAATTGTAGAATTGATTTGAATTTTAAGACAGCCTCTGAGAGAAAATCTGCCAGATTAAAAGGAAAATTTAAGGGTAAAATAGTAAACCTGCCCTTTTTTATTTCAATCTTAAGTCTGGAATGTCATTTCTAAACAAGATGGGGCGATTCAAAAACTTTCCAATCGATCTTTTTTGATATTTGGCTTTGGGTTTTATGATATGATCTCATAACTAATCATAAGAATAGTTTGAAAGAGTTAGGTTCTACTCTTAAAACAGGCTTGTTGATATTCTGAATTATGAAGAGCAGAATTGGACTGCAACAGCGCTGAAGGTGTTAAAATACCAGAAGGTATGAGTGAGACAAAGTTGGTGAATTTTGCTATGGCCAATAAGGCCCGAAGGAAAATAATTAATTTCCTGGCTAATGGCGATAGAAATATTGAGGATGTAGCAGGGATAGTTAGGAAGTCAATTCTTGATTTCCATTTCAATATTTTGCAACAGGCAAACCTGATTGAGTTAGAAGACGAGAATGTAAAGCTAAGTGAATATGGTAGGAATTTTCTGAAGAGTAAGAAAGAGAAAGGTACGGAAATTATAGATTTCTCTCAGGCAAAACAAGTGGAGATTGTAGAGGTCAAGCAGCTCTTGACCTGCATCGCAGATCCCTCAAAGTTCAGGGTAATTGGAAATATGACTCCTCCTTTAGGTGAAATCTTGAAAGTCCTTGAGCCTATTTTCCCCAGCGGTAATTATTCGGAAAAAATAGGTGGCCTGATAACGCAAAAAGGGGAGATTATTACAACTATTTACGGTAGTGGAAAAGTCAGCATGAGAATGATTAAAGATGAGGGTGAAGCCAGAGAAGTACTCGAGGAACTTAGGAGCATCATTAATGGAGCTATCAAGAAAGGAGTGGCTCCAGCTCCCAAAGAAAAGGTGAGGGTTGAGCTTATGGAGGTCTATAAATACCTTCCTCAGACCAATTGTGGTAAGTGCGGCGAACAGGGATGCTATAGCTTTGCCATAAAGCTAATGGCAGGACAGGTCACCTTGGAGAAGTGCACGTCCCTTAAAGAGCCAGACTATGCAACCAATCAGGAACGTCTACAATTTCTGGCCGAGTATATTTGAGTCACAATTACTAATGTATCTTTTAATAGGAGGAGATTATGAAGATGCTAACAATAGTGCTCACTGATGGTCCTTACATTTCCGAATATGCTGAAATTGCTTGCAAACTTGCTGAGTCTGCACTTAAACAATATAAAGTAAACATATTTCTGTACTTGGATGCAGTGCATATTCCCAAAAAAGGTCAGAATCCGTCCTTCTTTAACAATGCAGGACAACTTTTTTCTGGACTCACAGAAAAAGGAGCGGTAATCCGAGCCTGCGCACGATGTGCTGGTGCAAGAGGATACTTTTCAGAAGAAGAGATTATAGAAGGAAGTAACTGCAGGGATTATTTTCCTGGAATCAGAATTACTAGCATTTATGAGCTGTCTGAAATGCTGAGTAAGAGTGGCAGGGTAATTTCATTGTCAAGATAAGATTTTAATAAGAGTTCCAATGTTTGGGAGGTTCAGATTAAATGAAATTCGTCTTTTATCTATTAGATACCGCTCCCTACGGCAGTGAAAAGGCATTCGGAGCATTGAATGCGGCTGCAGTAAGCCTTAACAGGATGAATGTTATCCTCGGCCTTTATGGAGATGGAGTTTATCTTGCAGTTGTAGGTCAAAACAGTCAAAAACTTGGATTACCAAACCTTGCAGATATTCTCTATGCGTATGGGGAGTTGAGAGTAATTGTGCATGAACCCTCACTAGTATCGTGAAAATTTAATTGTGGATCGCTAGAATAATATGGATCACCAGAACAACTACGAATTCATTTATTCTGATAGAAATTATCCAAATTATGTTCCATAATTAATTTTTCGAGATACTAGTGGAGAGATGTCTCTTTGGGGAGACCCTGATAGAAACCTTAGAACTGACAGATGAAGAGGATTTTCTCGAAGAAATGAGAAGCTCGGATTTTATCATCTTACTTTAAAGAGACATCGCTTGGTAAATAATATACAGGAGTGAAAGCTTGAATCAAGAATGTTGTGACTTATTTCTACTAACAAAGTCTCCCCTAAGCTCCAGATCAGAATTGTGCCTAAGATTGGCTTGTCTTTCCGGAAAAGCCAGAATTTATCTTGCAGGAGACGGAGTGTATCATCTACTTACAGGAATAGAGGAGCAGACAGAATTCAGGATTTATGCTTGTAAAGAAGATCTTGAGGCAAGAGCCATCAGGGCAAGTGAAAAAGTTATAGTTCCAGACGACTTTTATGCTGCTCTTATCGAGGATACAATGGAATACTGCAGACATGCGTATACATTTTAACATATATGTATTGCTGTAAATTGATACTAAATTTTTAATTTCATGATATTTCTATATATTACACTTGAAGGTCTCGTCATTAATAATTTCTATTGCATCAACTTTTATTTCAAAGAAAGCCCGAAGGATCAGTTCTTATGGCCGAGAAAATCCCGGAAGAAATAATTAAGGACATGCAATCAGTTTGTCAGCTGCATCAGCAGGCAGTTTGCAACCACGACAAATGTAGAGAGTTTAGTGAAAGCTTATCCGGGCTTCTGGTTAGACTTGAGGATATGAAGTTTTACCGGATGGCAGACAGAGCAATGAGCATTCTCCTTAATTGTAAGCCAAAAGAGGCTTCTCACTGTGAAAAGGCAAATCTTGTTGGAGAAATGATGAAGGAGATAGTAAAAGACGCGCAGAACGCAGCTAAAAGATGAGGACTAAAACCAGCTAAATCTTCTGGCTTCCGAACCTCCCACAGTCTGAGCCAGTAACCATAATAATGCTGATCTATCATTACGTGCAATAGTAATGAGATGGTAACAAATGCGAGATCTCAGGAAAAGAAGAAGATTCTTTTTTTGTGCACCCACAACTCTGCCAGGTCCCAGATGGCTGAAGGTCTTTTAAGATCTATTTATGGAGATCGATACGAGGCTTACAGCGCCGGTGTCCAGGCAACAACTGTTAATCCTCTCGCAGTTATAGCCATGAAGGAAATAGACATCGATATATCCAGTCAGTACTCCAAGACTCCACAGGAATTTCAGGATATCATATTTGACCTGGCAGTCACGGTCTGCGACAGGGCTAAAGTGGCTTGCCCTATTTGTAGTACGAACCTAGAGCTCCCTACCAAATCTCCCAAAGCAAGAGTACTAATTCACAAAAGTTTTGAAGATCCGGCTGCGGCTGTCGGATCGGAAGAAGAGCGGCTTAAGATCTTCCGGCAGGTCAGAGATGAGATAAAAGACTGGATTTTGCAGACATTCGAGAAATGATACCTGGTTCTTTGTCTGCTTGCTTATTATCATCTCAATTATTCTTAACTTCTCATAATCCTAGCAGATTAACTCTGAAAGGCACTCCAGCATTTAAAATCCCCAATGTATGGGAATCTCGGACATAAGTCGAAAATTATAGATCCATACCTTCCCTAATATGTTTCCAAAAAATTTGTAATAAAGAAGCTACTGTTATTTAAGTTCCTAAGTTTTCATGGTTATTTTCTGTATCTGTATTTTCTTGAAGGTCTACCTAATTTTGAGAAATTCAAACCCATTCTTAGATAAAACTTTTTAACATAGTATTCTCAGGAATTTATTTATCAACAAGGAGTTTTACTTGTTTAAGCAACTCGATAATTGCCCCATCTGAGAGACGAAAATAAGACCATTTCCCTTCTTTTCTTTCTTTAACCAATCCAGCATTTTTGAGTACAGAGAGATGGTGGGAAACAGTGGATTGAGAATTGGAAAGAGCAAAGGTTAATTCGCAAACACAAAGTTCTCCTTCCTTTAGTAATTGTACAATTTTGAGACGGTTGATATCCGAGAGAGCCTTAAATATTTTAGCTTCTGAAGGCAGAGCCTCTTCATTAAATCCGTCCGCCAGTAAATTGAGCTTTTGAGCCCTCAACTCAAATTTGTCTTTGTCTAATATCGAGCGCTTCAATCTTTCTATTTCTACATCATTCTTTTTCTTATCCACACCTTATCTCCGTTAGTTTTTTTCATTACCTGCAACAGCAGCTTCCACCTTCAAGAGAAAGCAGCTTATTTTTACTCTGTTCCTTAGACCAACATACTGTGCAGAGTTTTATAGTTCCTAATTCTTTATGATTTGCTCTGAGCAAAGTATATTCTTCTTTCCCACAGATTGCACATTTAAGGCTCATTTTGATACCTCAGGATAAAATATTAAATGACATCCATGCTTAAAAATTTTAATGCAAATATATTCACAAGCATCGATATGTTATTCTTCTTTCTCCAGCCAGTGTATTCTATACTCTTTGAGAATTGCAGCTTTGAGTTTCTCAACTTCTTCTTCAGTAAAGTTCTTGCTGAAAAGACTAAGAACCTGAGACTGCATTTCTTCAGGGCTATTTCCAACATGACACAAGGATTCAAGCCCGGTTTTGTC
>JADGNM010000018.1 GCA_017883485.1 Methanosarcina sp. | reverse complement strand
AAATACATAGATCATGAAACCAGCAAGAAAATCGAAGATGATCTGTGCAAAATACTTATCGAGAAAGGCATAACACCCAGGATACTTTTCCTCGATGAAACCAATTGGTTCAGCTACATCAAAAAAGGAGAAGAACTGCCACAAAACGGAAACAACAAACAGTATAGAAACCACATGAAACAGGTATGTATGGGGTTAGCTGTGTCCGAAGATAATGTCCCTTTCATGCACGAAGTCTACGAGGGAAACAAACATGATGCAAAGATCTTCCCTGAACTGCTTGATTCACTCACAGAAAGATTGACTGGTCTGAAAATAACGACTGAAGACATGATACTGGTTTTCGATAAAGGCAATAACTCTCAAGTGAACATCGAAGATGTGTTGTCCAGAATGCATGTTGTAGCCTCTGCGAAACATAATCAAGCAGAAGAACTTTTGAACATACCGCTTAAAGACTATAAATATCTATACACAAATCCACAAGAACACAAGATCTACGGTTACCGGACAAAACATGAGTTCTTCGGAAAGGAGTTCACTACTGTTGTTCTCTTCAATGAAGCCTCATACAAAAAACAGATGAAAAGTTACGAGGAAAGAAAGGCAAAGATCTGGGAAAAGCTAACCGATCTACAGAGGAAGCTGGAGAGCAACAAGGGAAAGGAAAGGGACAAAAGCAGTGTTGAGAGAGGTGTTAATGATATTATTCGCAAAGATTTCAGATCAATATTTGGTTATAAAGTTGGAGAGAGACTACAGGGAGAGAAAAAGCCGACTTTAGAAATCTGGACTAAAAAAGAAGTGGAAGATTTACGTTATGCAGGTTTTGGAAAGACGATTGTCTTTACTGATATGCATACGTGGCATTCGGATAAGATTGCAAGAACATATAATCAGAAGTATCTTGTTGAGGATGATTTCAAGTTGTTAAATGATGTATTGCTTGTCCCGGTTGGGCCAATAAATCATCATAAGGATTTCAATATCAGGACACATGTTTTTCTATGCATTATAGGCATGGTTTTCTATAGATATATGGCATGGAAATGTAAAAATCTTGGACTGAGTCTGAGAAGAATTGTGGAGGAGTTAGAGGGAATACGTGTTGCTCTTGTGAAACAAAAGTCAGGTAGGAAAGTCGAGATCCTGATGGAAGAGATCAACGCAAAACAGGCCAGATTGATTTCTTTGCTGGATTTGGGAAAATTTATGGATAATTAGGTAAACCGACTTCAAGAGGGTCAATGATTTAAGGGGGACTGCTTTAAATAGGTCCATTGATATTGATTTTGAATATATCTTTGAAAGACAAGTTAAAAATACACTGCGTCTTATCCTGAATTAAGAGCCTATCCGAAAAGTTTTGTGCTTACTGTTCCTCTTCAATACATTTTCTTACTAACTCTCTTCAATACATTTTCCTGCTAAACCTTTTTTCAACACATTTCCCTGCGGGAACTTTCCGATAACCTGTTCTTAACTCAAATCACGATGACCTAATTTGGCTTTTTGGGAATATTTACTTCCGATGTTTCCTCGATTTCTGCATGCCCATCAAGAACTAAAGGAGCTTCTGAGCCTTGTTTTATAATAATTTTGGATTGAAGGCCATATCCAAAAATTTTCTTGAAATATTTTTTCTGCTTCTCTACTTCCCATATCTCAAGCTGACACTCTCTCTGGGCATGCATCTCGAGCACCAGGCTGTCAGTAGAGGCGATGTAGAATCGAACATGGGAAATAATACCGGCATGGGAACGGTCAAGACCCTCTGCTATGCGGAGAAGGGCACTCAATACCTTGATGCTTTTTACTGAACTTTTACTGAGCTCGGTGAGATTCAGGTGTTTCTTTTTTGGAATATTTTTCCTGTGAAAATAGGCAAGGTTTGCAATGATCTCGATTTCTTCAGGCTGAAAGCCTGGAAGGTTGCTCTCTCTTATCAGGTGATAAGCATGGGCCTGGTGGGTGTCATACGAGAGAAACATCCCGATGTCGTGCAGGGTCGCACCATTCTCAAGAAGCTCTCTTTCCCCTTCCATGAATTCATAGATTCCTAACGCTTGAAGACTATCAAAGAGCTCCAGAGCCAGCCTGGTGACAGTGTGGGCATGTTCTTCATCGAAATTACAGGTAAGTCCAAGCTGCATAATGCTGCGCTTTCTTACAGACATCTGGGTGATCATATAGGAAAATTCGCTTTTTGAAATGTAATCTATGAGCAACCCTTCTCTGAGACCTAATTTACTGACTTTAATTTCTGAGAGCCCAAGTTCCTCCATAAAGGTCTCGATAATTGCAGCCCCTGCTATTATAATATCCGCTCTCTGGGCGTTGATACCCGGGAAATTGCGCCGTTCTTCAAGGGGTAGGGCGCACATAGCCCCAACAATTTTCTTCAGATCTTCAAACTCCAGCTTCTCAAAGCTTTCATGTGCTGTCCTGTGCAGATAAACAAATGCAATCCTGGCAAGGTTTTCTATGGTTCCTGAGCTTCCAATAGCACAGCTTGCCCTGCATTTAGAGAGTTCTTTTATTACATCTGCAGCCTTGCGCCGGACATAGGTTTTGATCTGTTCATACTGTTCCTCTGAAACAGGTTCGGTCTCATCCTGAAGGAACATATTTGTCAAACGGACAGCTCCAAGGTTAAGAGAATCAAGGAAGTAACAGTGCCTCTGGTCTCCTACCGAAACTTCGGTACTCCCGCCTCCGATGTCAATAAACAGGGCTTTTAAGTACCCAAGTCGAAGCTCGCTTGAAACTCCAAGGTAGATCAACCGGGCTTCTTCTATTCCTGAAATCGTGCAGACCTCCAGGTTTGCCTCTTTCTTCAGCATTTCGAGAAGCTGGACCTTATTGCTCGCGTCCCGAGTTGCGGAGGTAGCTACTGCTATGACCTCTTCTGCCCGGTAGGCTCTGGCAAGTTCCATGAACTTTTTGCAGACAATAACTGCACGCTCTATTGCCTTCGGCTGCAGAATCCTATCAATGAATTCCTTATCTCCAAGCCGGACGTTTTCTTTCTGCTTGGTAAGGGGTAGGTAAGACCCGTTGGGATTGATCCGGACAAGAAGAAGCCGGATTGAGTTAGTCCCAATATCGATAAAAGCGACAACCCTACCTTCTGAAGTTTTATCAGGTTCCATTGACTTACCACCTGAAAGCCTTATTTTTCATTTTCCTTAAAGGAGTCAATAGTCTTACATTAAATGTCACAATATCAATTCAGATTTTTATTCTATTTGATGTTTATTTCTAGATTTATACTCTCCTGGCTTCTCTTCTCTAAGGTAAAATTGAAAATCCAAAAACTCTGCCCTTTGAAGCTGAAAAAACAGAAAAAGAGAGCGATAAAGGAAAAAAGGAGGATAGAAAAAAATTAGAAAAGCAACAGTTTTCCTCTTTAGCCTTTTCGAGAACTTAAATCCCAGCTTCCTGTATTTTCAAGCATCCACAACTGGGAATCCAGTTCTTCTTCTTCGGGCTGCGGTTGTATCCTTTCTGTCTTTCCGTTCGGAAGCAGCAGGCGGGCTTTTAAATTATCTTCAAGTTGGACTCCAAGGATAACGTCCCTTATAATAGGGATATATTCGGCAGATGCCGGAAAGAGAATTTCTACCCTGTTATCCAGGTTGCGCGGCATAAGATCGGAACTGCCCATAAAGACTTCTTCTTTTCCGCCGTTTCTGAAATAATATATTCTGGCGTGCTCCAGAAAACGGCCGACTATCGAGATGACTCTTACATTTTCGCTGAGCCCGTAGATGCCGGGCCTGAGGCAGCAGATACCCCGGATAACAAGGTCTACCTTTACTCCGGCGCGAGAAGCGCTGTAGAGTTCCCGGATGCACTGATAATCCACAAGAGAATTCATCTTGAAGATCAAATGACCGTTCCCGCACTTTTCGTGCAGTTCGATTTCACGTCTGATGCGTTCCAGGACCTGGTGCCTGAGTGTCTGTGGAGCTACGAGAAGCTTAATATAGTGATCCTTTCTCGAATAGCCTGTAAGGGCATTAAAAAGGTCAGAGACGTCTTTGCCTATGAACGAATCACTTGTGAGGTAGCCTGAATCTGTATAAAGCTTCGCAGTGACAGCGTTATAGTTGCCTGTGCTCATGTGCACATAATACCTGATTTCTTCTTTTTCGGCCCTTACTACGAGGCACATTTTGGCATGAACCTTACGCCCAGGAAAGCCGTAGGCTACGTGAACGCCTTTGTGTTCAAGTTCCTTTGCCCAGCCTATATTGTTCTCCTCATCAAAACGGGCTTTAAGTTCCACCAGGACAGCAACCTGTTTTCTTCGGTCTGCGGCTTTCATAAGAGCCTGAATTATCCTGGAGTTGTCGTCTACCCTGTACAATGTCATTTTGATTGCCAGGACATCCGGATCATCGGCAGCTTTTTCTACGAAACCAATTACCGATTCGAAACTGTCATAGGGATGGCAGAGAAGGATGTCACTTTTTTTCAGTACTTCAAAAATATTTTTTTTACTAGTTAACTGAGGATGTTTTTTCGGTTTGAATGGCTCGTATTTAAGTTCCGGACGGGAAATATGCGCAAGCTTCATCAGGCTTGAAAGGCCGAGAGGAGCTGCTGAAATAAACATAAGGGAAGGATTAAGGTCCAGGTTCTTAAGAAGGATCTCAGATACGCGGGGAGGCATTGTATAGTCAGTTTCAAGTCTAACAGCTGGCCCAAAGTAATTTCTTCCAACTCTCTGCTTTACAGCAGTCAGAAGGTCTTTGTCCCCATCTTCATCGAATCCGAGATCCGCATCTCGCGTAATCCTGAATGGATAAGCTCCCAGGATGCGCTGTCCAGGAAACAGGAGGTCAAGGTTTGCAGCAATAAGCTGTTCAAGCCACACAAAACGCCCTGCTTTCAGCTCCTCAAAATTGGAGGTTATTCTTTCCTGCCCATTTTCAGGAACTACAATCAACCTCGTGAATATTGGAGGGATTTTGACTCTGGCAAAGCGCTCCCCATAGTCCGGGTCATCAATAAGTACTGCCAGGTTAATGCTCAGGTTTGAAATGTGGGGGAAAGGGTGCCCTGAATCGAAACCGAGAGGGGTAAGTAAAGGGAAAATATTTCTCTCAAAGTAATCTCTGAGCTTTTCTCTTTCTTTCCCAGAAAGCTCAAAATAGTTCAGAACCTTAATTCCTTTTTCTCTGAGGGCCGGCTCAAGAATTTTATTCCAGCATCTGTCAGCGAGAGGAAGCTGTTTAAGAAGCTCATCCCGGATGATTTGAAGCTGCTGGTGAGCCAGTTCATCTGTTCGGTCTTCCTTTTCATCCGTCCGGTCTTCCCTTTCGTCTTCCTTCTCATCTGTCCGATCTTCCCTTATTCCTTCCACTATTCTTTTGTGAATTCCTGAAACCCTGACCATAAAAAATTCGTCGAGATTACTCCCAAAGATTGAAAGGAACTTCACTCTCTCAAGTAAGGGATTACGCTCATCGAAAGCTTCATCTAATATCCTGTCATTGAACTGGAGCCAGCTATATTCGCGGTCTATATATAGACAGGGGTCACTGAGGTCAGGCATGCCGGAAACTTCTACTCGAGCCTCTTCAACATTATCCATAACTAACCTATCAAAATCTGCACACTGAATGGGAAAGTTACTCTCCATTGATATCACGCATGATCTGCCTTTGTACTTCTTCAGATCCTTCCTCAAAAAGATAGAAACCTGATAAGAATGTACATATTCCATAATTAAATTTTGTAACCGGATCATTCGGTTTTGCTGGGTTAAAAAGAAGCTAGCCCCCAAGTACATTCAAATAACCGAAGAAAGTTATTTCAGGGAAGTTTTTTCTATATCGCTATTGACCCTTTGGTCAGTTATATTTTTCCCTAGGTATCAAATCAACAAAATTGTTGGATTCTCTGCATCTCCCAAAATTATTACTATTTACCATATATAGTACTAAAGATTTATAACACTATCTCTTATTGAATCAAACAAAGAAGCAAGAGAGAAGAATCAGCAGCTTGAACCAGCGGCTATAAGAGGAAGAAGACCAACACAATTCTCAGAATAGGTTAGAAACCTTCAAACTAGCTAGGTCAATTTATTTTTGATGTTGTGTTCTGAACTATCCCGAAAGTCAGCTTTTAGGCCAGTTTTAAATTTACTCTTTAAATGGGTATAGAATTCTCGTTCCCTTCCGGCAGTCTTCCTTAGCAGCCTTTCCACAATCAATTCGGGAGTGCTTCGTGCAACGCGATTGTATACAGGATTCCGGTTTACTATCAGCTCCAGGTTAGAATCCAGACCTTCCGCTTCAATCCCATCTACTCTTACCTCTACTTCGGTATTCTCGAGTATCAGTTCCGAAAGATGGGAAACAAAAACTCCAAGGCTCTGCTCGTTTCCGGATAGATACTCGAGTATTCCTGCTATAATCCGGGCCGAAGCTCCAGGCTCGGTTATTGACTCAAGCTCATCTGCAAGTACCAGCTTTCCCGATGCTTCGGAAAGTACGGAGAATTGTATGAGGGTAGTTTCAAAAGCTCCTGCATCAAGCGTTCCCTTTGATTTCCCGAAGTAGTAGAATTCTTCTACTGGCCCGAGTTCAAGATCTTTTGCAGGAACCGGAAAACCCATATACCCAAGGATCACGCACTGGGCAAGAAGCTCGAGCAGGGAAGTCTTGCCCCCGGAATTTACACCGCTCAAAAGCACGACCCTATTTTCCAGGCGTGCAGGAGAAAAGCTGTTTTTCCCGATTGAGTAACTGACAGGATCGATTTTTCCATGGCGGGCTTTCAAAAAGAGATTTTCTCCGGCTTTAAATCCTATTCCGGCTTCAGGGATAAGTTCCGGCAATTTCAGTTTGAACTTTGCCGAAAAGCAGGCTATTGAAAAGCCAAGGTCGAAATCCAGGACTTCCCTGACAAGCCTTTCTACAGGCTCTCGAAATGTTGAGAAAGTTCTCGCAAGCTCCCTTTTCCGGGTAAGTCTAGTTCTTGCAAGCTCCCGTCTCAATTTTTGCCTGAGAAGCTGCAGTTTGGACCTGTCCGCATTCAAAGGATAGGAAATCTCATCAGCAAAAAGAGAATCAAGCATCAGTTTTTCCTGCTTTTGAAGACCGAGCTTTTCAGCAAGTTCTTCTTTTATGGCTTCAATCTCACCTTTGTAAATTCGATTGAGTTCCTTTGCAAGCAGGTCCTTTATTTCCATTCCCCCGCTCACAAGTTTGATAATTTCCTGCCCACTTAAAGTGAGCGAACTTGCCTCAAGAGTTTTGTTCATCCGCTGGTTAGCTTCATTCAGGGCAGAGGTAAGTACAGGATCAAGGTTCTGAAAGGCTTTTTCGAGCCTGTCGAGTTCCGGGTCAAAACCCTCTACAGGCTTTCCATCCTCTCCAAGCTTCGAAAGAGTTGTATCGAGTGCATTAAGCCTCTCTCCGGAAAGCTCTTCAAAGAGGTTGAAATCCCTTGAGCGCAAAGCATGTACTATATCCAGGCAGGCCAGGACACAATCAAGGTTCCGCGCAAAAAAAGCCAGTTCATTTTCAGGCAAGATATGCCAGAACTCAGCTTTTGATAGGTCCTGAAAATACTCGGGTTCAATGTCTTCCGGAAGATCAAAGCCGAGGTAAGTGTCATCAAAAACAATCACACTGGAATAGCCCCTGGCAAGATCTACAAATTCGTAGAGATTCTCCGCAGCCTGTACAGGCAAGAACGCCTGAAACCTTTCTCTGGCTGCCTCCAGAATTTTTGGGTCCCCGCAGATAATTATCCTGTCTTTAACTCTCAGATTTCCCGGCACTGACCTGAGTTTTCTAACTCTGGAAAGCAGTTGTAGAAATTCGGAATTCTCGAAAAAGGTATAGGCAAATTCCAGATATTCTCCAACGAAAGCCTGCCTTTCCCTGATAAGATCCATACGCGAAATCGGAACCGGATAAAAAAGATTCAGCTTGTCCCGGGCATGAGTCGTATGAGCAAAGCTTTTTATCAGCTCCAGCAGGCGGGAATAAAGGTCAAGGGCTTCTTTTGTCTTGAGAAAATCGGAAATTGAGCACCCTTCGACTCTGGACCTGGCATCCCTGGCAAGAGAAAGAGCAAAATTATGGCTGATTCCGTTAATCTCAGCAAGCGAAGCTATATCTCCCTCACAAATAGCTTTTAAAGCCGCATCTTCACTCCCAAAGTACTCAAACAGCCTATCGGCTACTCGTTCACCTATTCCATGAATTTCCCGCAGGCTTGAGATTTTTTGCTCTGACATCATTTGAATAACAATATGTAATCATTTTAATTATATCGCAGAAGCTAAAATAAAGTTTTAATATAAAAAACCTTGGCAAACGAATTAAAGTAAGATCGACTCATCGTTGAAATGTGTGTCTGCCAGGAATGTCATTCATCGATTTTTAGGTCTTGTCCACGAGTTACTGAAAACAATGAGCACAAGATTTTCTATGCGTTTATCAGAAAAATAATAAAAAAGTCTCGTTTTTATTATCCATTCCATTCACTACGACTATTTCATAAGATTATTTCACTGTTATTCTATTAATGACTATCTTACTACCAGTTCTGTTCTTAACTGTTAAGCTGACTTTGTACTTACCGTCCTTTTTGTATATGTGTGATGGGTTCTTGGCATGTGATACTGATTTATCTCCAAAGTTCCAGAAGAATGATGTCGGCTTTCCGTTTCCTGTATAGTGGAACTGGACTTTATTACTCTTTTTAAGTTGCATAGCTGTAAAGCTTGCTTTATACGCGGTGATAGTGAATGATTTAGCGAACATCACAGTTCCAGATTTTGTGCTTGCTTTGACAGTAGCTTTGTATGTTCCATCCTTATATGTATGGTCAACGTGCTTACCTTGACGATGGCTCTTGTCACCAAAATTCCAGAGCCAGTTTGTGATAGTCGTATTGTTGGACCAACCAGAGAAATCAACTTTTAGTGGTGCCCATCCTGCAACAGGATGTGCATTTGCTCCAGTTCCAACTGTCAAGTTCGGCAATGCCGCTACTGGCGCGATAATAAAAGTTAGTGCTATAAATGTTGCTATAATTCGTTTATCCATGTTCTTCACGCTCCCCGAATATTTATAAAATGTAGTGGAGTAAGCTCTTTGGCTATACTGCTCCAACATCTTGTATTTGTCCTCTAGTGATTCTTGCTTGAAACACACGCTGTGTTTTGTGTGATATTTGATTTGTCGTAGTTCCTATGGATAACAGTACAATTGCGCGAGTCTTTTTATATTTCCTGTTTTTTCAATGACTGAAATTTTCCTCTAGGTTAGATCAATTATAGTCACGCCTGTAATTGTTGCAGTAAAAAAAATTATAGATCCTCGAATAGTTGCATCATTTGGCTTTGTGACTACAAATTACTTAATGTCAAGCAAATACTTAACGATGTGCAAATGTAAATCTGTTAGACTGTTTAAAAATACAAACTTATTTTTGTAGGGGGAGATATTGGTTTTCTATCGGGTGAGATCTGAGCCTATCATTAAGCATCCTATTTTTAATTCAAGGTGTTTAAGATGCTTTCTGGCTTCAGATCATAATTTAAGTGTTCTGCAGCCGGAACCGTGACATCTGTCAACTGAAAAGCGGGGTTATTACTGTTCCTAAGTGACTCAAAAGTAAACCAGAGATTCCTAGAAAAATACTTTTAGGTAAAATCAGGAGAGAATTATCGCAAGTTCTTTTTCAAGGTAAGGGCGCATGGAACCTGTATATCCGTGCGTCGCATCACTAATGTTATACATTGCCCTTGGCTCTTTTGCAAGTTCAAAGGTTTTCAGTGCCGCATCATAGGGAATTAAGGTATCATTAAAAGAATGAATTTGCACGAATTTTGCAGGCGGCAGGTAAGGAAGGTAGGTATCCGGATCAATTGAACGGGAGAAGCGGTAAGTAGAATCGTTAACTGCAGCAGGCTTCTTCTCTTCAGTCCCGTATCCAGAAGTGCTGATTCCGATAACACTTTTAAGGGAAGGATCAAGGGCACAGGCAATAATTGCAAATCTTCCGCCGTTACTTTCCCCAAGGATTGCAAGCCTTTTTGGGTCGATTTCCGGCTGGGCTGCAAGCACATCTGCGGCTTTCAGGGCATCATAAACCATGGAGTACTCAACAGGCTCAACACCAGTATTGAAAAGTTCAAAGTCCTTTTCGGGATTTACGCCCCCGAGATTACGCTGGTCAATGGTAAGGGTTGCGTACCCCATTTTTGAGAGTTCCGCAGCCAAACCCTGTTCGGCTTCTTTACTAACTGTTGCTCCAGGGAGCAGCACTATACCCGGAAAAACCGAAGAAGAGGTAGAGTTTGCAGGAATTCTCAAAAGAGCCTGAGTCTTGTTCCCTTTACTTTCAAAAGACAGCAGCTTCAAAGTATCCGGCTTTTCAGGGGCATATTTATCTTCGATTGCCTGAGCTGCAAAGACAGGTTTTTCTCGTGGAGGAAAAGATAAAATTCCTGATTCGGAAACTTCCCATTGGGCTGCGGCTCTGGCAGAATTGGATGGATTGTACATGATTCCGAAGATACCCACAAGTATAAGAAGGAAACCCAGGAGTAGTAACCTGGGTTTAAGAGTTTTGGTTCCTGAAGAAAAGTTTTTTTTGCTTCCTTTTTTTCCCGGATTATGCCTGCTCAAGGGAACCCTGCCCGAAAAAATGTAATTACGGCCAAACGTGATTTACAGCACTTAAAAATAATATTGCTATGCCCACAACTGCGCCAACAATCATCACTGTTTTGGGCTGGACATGAATTGCATTTTTGTCAGCTTCATAGTAGCGCATGAGCCCCGCAGAAGACTGGAGCCCGGAACCTGATTTTTTCGCCATGAGTTTAACACCAATTTTCTATTAACTTTAGTAACCATTCATAATTTAAAGTTCTGATATATAAATCCAGCAGAGAATTTTTTATAGCCAGCGTTTTGAAGGTTCAGGATTAAAACAATGGTGCTCCCAAAAACGGGGGACCTTCTTAAACGAGAACCTCATCCAGCAGGAACGGCGGATAAAAAACTCCTTTTTCCGTAATCACCGCAGTTACATTTTCCATGGGAGTCGCATCAAAAGCGGGATTCAAAACTTCAACGTCCTTTGGGGCTAGCTGTTCTGATCCGAAGAATCGCAACTCGTCAGGGCTTCGAATCTCTATTTTTACACTGCCTTCCCAGCCATCGAAATCGAAAGTGGAGATCGGGGCTGCTACGTAAAAGGGGATATTATGCTCTTTTGCAAGGATCGAGTGCGTGTATGTTCCGATCTTATTAAATATAACATCCTGAGTGATCCTATCCGCTCCTACGAGCACACTGTCTACAAGTCCCTCGTGCATTGCCCATCCAGCCATTGAATCTGCAATCAAGGTTACTGGAATTTTGTCCTGCATAAGTTCCCAGGTAGTGATCCTGCTTCCCTGATTCTGCGGTCTGGTCTCACAAGCGATAACCTTGATATCTTTGCCTTCAGCGATAGCCGAACGCACAACTCCAAGAGCTGTACCCCAGTCCACACAGGCGAGCCTGCCTGCGTTACAGTGTGTGAGTACCGTGTCGCCGTCTTTTAATAATTTGGCTCCGTGTTCGCCTATCAGCTTGTTAGTGGCTACATCTTCTTCTGCAATATCCATGGCTTCCTGAAGGGCTATATCCCGGGCTCCCTGGACATCAGGGGCATCCGAAACTGCTCCTAAGACTCTATTCACACCCCAACCAAGATTTGCTGCCGTAGGACGGGTCGACTTAAGAGCATTTCCTACTGCCTCAAGGTCATTAATCATAATTTCGAGATTTTTGGCTTCACTAAGGAAAGCTGCAAGAGCAATCCCGAAGCCTCCTGCAGCGCCGAGAGCAGGTGCACCCCTTATCCTTAGAGACTTTATAGCATCGCAGAGTGAACTTAAAGTTTTGCACTCAATTATCCTGTACTCCTTTGGAAGCAGGGTCTGATCTACCAGCACTACTGAATTTGACTCTTTATTCCAGTCAATTGTCCTCATTAAATCACTTTCCTATGTAAGCATCAGGTTCTGCCGATAAAAACCTATTCAACTTGATGCCCTGAGAGAATTTATTACCCTTTTCCTTAAACTTTACGGACAAACTGAGCAGCTTAATATGAATTTCGGCAGGGTTCTTATAGCTTTTAATAGAAAAACGATAAAGGAAAAGTGAGAAAGGCAAACTTAGATATATGGATTTATAGGGTAATAGCAGAAATAAGAGAAGATTTAAAACTCATAGCTGAGATAGAGGAAGAGTCATAATTTCATCAATATAAATTCCAAATTTCAGAGATCTTATCTGTAAGTCCATGTCTTTAAATTTTAAATTATGAAGGTCAGTCATTCTATTATGCGGTTTACGAAATCAGGGTATTAGTAAATCAGGATATTAGTCGGAGAGTAAGCGCTTATGACAAAGATAAAAATAGCAGTTACAGGAATCGGGAACTGTGCAAGCTCTTTGATACAGGGCATTGAGTATTATAAATCCGATAATAAAGAGCCTGTCGGATTGATGCACTGGGATCTTGGGGGGTACAAACCCACGGACATCAAAGTTGTCGCTGCTTTTGATGTTGACGCCAGGAAAGTTGGAAAAGACGTAGCTGAAGCCATCTTTGCTCCCCCGAACTGCACAACGATTTTTTGCCCTGACGTTCCGGCGACTGGAGTAAAGGTTAAAATGGGCAGGGTTCTTGATGGTGTTTCTGACCACATGAAGAACTATGACGAAAAGTATACCTTCGTTGTAAGCAGGGAGCCGGAAGCTGCAAAAGCAGACGTAGTAAATGAGCTTAAGAATTCAGGTGCAGATATGCTTCTCAATTACCTGCCCGTAGGTTCCGAAGAAGCTGTCCGTTTCTACGCTGAGTGCGCCCTTGAAGCCGGGGTGGCTTTTATCAATAATATGCCTGTTTTTATTGCAAGTGATCCTGAATGGGCAAAAAGGTTTGAAGAACGAAATATTCCTGTTATTGGTGATGATATTAAAGCCCAGCTTGGGGCCACAATTACTCACAGGATTCTTGCAAGTCTTTTCGAAAAGCGCGGTGTAAAACTTGACAGGACATATCAGTTGAATACTGGTGGAAACACTGATTTCCTTAATATGCTCAACAGGAGCAGACTTGCTTCCAAGCGGGAATCGAAAACAGAAGCTGTTCAATCCATACTCTCTCAAAAGCTTGATGATGACAACATCCACATCGGACCCAGCGACTATGTAGCCTGGCAAAAAGACAATAAGGTCTGTTTCCTGAGAATGGAAGGCAGGCTCTTTGGGGATGTTCCCATGAACCTTGAACTCCGGCTCTCAGTAGAAGATTCCCCCAACTCTGCAGGTGTGGTAATTGATGCTATTCGCTGCTGTAAGCTTGCTCTTGACCGCGGGATAGGGGGAGTGCTGTATTCTCCGGCATCTTACTTTATGAAACATCCGGCTATCCAGTATCCTGACGATGAAGCCTCCAGACGGACCGAGGAGTTTATAGCTGGCATCCGAGAACGTTAAAGCTCGATCTTGTTTACTCGATCTCCGTTGTCCTATCTTCTTTACCGGTTACCGGAGACCTTCAGCTGTAATTCTGAACTCAACATTTTTGCCTTCCGGACGGGAGCGATGTTTGTACAGAATGGCACGTCTAGTTCCTTCACCTATTTTTTCCAGCTGGATAATTGTCTTTGAGATGTGCTCAAGGGAACTGCCGCCCAATGGGCGCACCCCTCCTGAGATAATATCCGAGTATACCTGGTTGGTTATGACTACAACAAAGCCATGTTTACGGGCAAGGGCGTGCAGGAATCCTATTTGACTGGCAAGCTCTCTGCGACTTTTCAAACCTGTTTCTTCGTCTTCAAGCTCAAATCTGTAATATGAAGTTGCAGAGTCCATTATCACTAGACCTATGTTCTCCCTGGCGATCTTTTCCACTTCTCTCACGGCCGCGTACTGTTCTTCAAAACTAAGAGGTTCATAAATTATGACACTTCTTGCTATCTCCTTTGCATTTTCCCCTGCAATCTGTTTGAAACGAACAGGAGAGAGTCCTTCGGTATCTATGTAAATTACTCTCTGCCCCTGCTTTACACATTCCACTGCAAGCTGGATGCAAACATTTGTTTTCCCGGTCCCTGCAGCTCCGAAGATTTGGGTTACGATCCCCTTCTCAAATCCTCCTCCCAGAAGTTCGTCGAGGGGTTTACAGCCTGAAGGCAATAGATTCTCTATGGAATGACACCTCTTTTTGTGCTTGACAGATGTATAACTGGCCAATGATATAACGCTTTTTTGGAAAGAAATCCTGTCTGGATTTAAAGTCAACATTGCCCATTACCCGATTGTAGAAACGGTTTGTGTTTTGAGACAGCCTGTCATAATCAAATTGCGGGCGGCCACCCCAACCTAAACAGGCTGTCCGACAATTACTATCAGTAATATTTGAATTCCTTCTTTTTCGATTTAAAGGCTCCAGAC
>JADGNM010000264.1 GCA_017883485.1 Methanosarcina sp. | reverse complement strand
TTTAGTGCAGTTGTTCTAATGACTAATCTAGTTCAAGAGTTTGACAATATCACTTTTCAAAATTGTATATATTTTATCACAGAAATAGGAAGATACTAATTAATATTGAGAGTTTTGTCCTTAAATTTAGAGAAATTGTAAAAAAGAGCAAAAATTAAAAAGATTAAAGAACATACCTGAACAGAAAATCTTAAAAGAGGAATAATAGAAAGTAGCTGAATTCCTCATGAGACAGTGAATTGAGAAGATGTCGGGCTAAAAAATTCCTGATATAGAGGAATGAAAAAATGATCAATGGTGAACTAAAAAACCAAATCGACCGAATCTGGGATGCCTTCTGGTCTGGAGGCATCTCCAACCCCCTCGAAGTTATCGAACAAATTACTTATCTTCTGTTTTTAAGGCGTTTAGACGACCTGCACACGCTGGAAGAAAACAAATCAGCCAGGCTCAAACGCCCAATGGAGCGCCGCGTCTTCCCTGAAGGCAACGACCCAAAAAGCCGCCCCTATGATGATTTACGCTGGTCACACTTTAAACACTTTGCCCCTTCTGAGATGTTTACAGTTGTCGACGAGCACGTCTTCCCCTTCCTGCGCACCCTCGGGGGCGACGATTCCACATATGCCCACCACATGAAAGACGCTCGTTTCACCATACCCACACCTGCGCTGCTGTCCAAGGTAGTTGACCTTCTGGACAAAATCCCGATGGAGAACCGCGATACCAAAGGCGACCTTTACGAATACATGCTGGGGAAAATCGCTAGCGCAGGGCAGAACGGCCAGTTCCGCACCCCACGCCACATTATCCGCCTGATGGTGGAGATGACAGCCCCGCAGCCAAAAGATATTATATGTGATCCCGCATGCGGTACAGCCGGATTTCTTGTATGTGCAGGCGAATACCTGCGCGAACACCACCCGAATATCCTGCACGATGAAAAGCTAAAACAGCACTTCCACGACGGTATGTCCCATGGGTTTGATTTCGATAACGTAATGCTCCGTATTGGCAGCATGAACATGCTCCTGCACGGCGTGGAAAACCCTGATATCCATTATCGCGACTCTCTTGCTCAGGATCACGCTAGCGATGAGGAAACTTATACCCTTGTTCTGGCAAATCCTCCATTTGCGGGTTCGCTGGACTATGAAAATACTGCAAAAGATCTTCTTCAGATTGTCAAAACCAAAAAGACAGAGCTGCTTTTTGTGGCTCTTTTCCTGCGCCTGTTAAAGTCAGGGGGAAGGGCTGCTGTTATCGTTCCGGATGGTGTGCTTTTCGGATCAAGCAAAGCTCACAAAGAACTTCGCCGCATGCTTGTTGAGGAGCAAAAACTTGATGGCATTGTTTCGCTTCCCGGAGGCGTTTTCAAACCCTATGCAGGCGTCTCAACCGCCATCCTCCTTTTCACTAAAACAAATTCAGGAGGCACTGATCACGTCTGGTTCTACGATGTGCAGGCCGACGGCTGGAGTCTTGATGATAAGCGTACTCCTTTCCTGAGCGAGGATAAACTGGGTCCTTCGCCCTCAACCGAACTTACAGAGGACGACCACGCCAAAAATAACCTTCCCGATGTCCTGATTCACTGGAAGGAACGAGATAAAAGTGAACTCAAACGCGCCCGAACAGAGCAGAGCTTCTGCGTGCCAAAAGCCGAAATTGCCGCCCAGGGTTACGACCTTTCCCTTAACCGCTACAAAGAAGTTGTGCATGAAGAAGTTAAACATAAGCACCCAAAAGAGATACTTGAAAGCCTTGTGAAACTGGAAGTTGAGATTCAAAAGGAGATGAAAGAACTGGAAGGGATGCTGGGATGAAGCATCTCATAACAGTAGAGGAAGCCTGTGAGATTGTTACAGACGGTACTCACTATACCCCAAAGAATACAGGTATCGGAATACCGTTCTTGACAGTAAAGGATGTCACAGACTCGGAGCTGGATTTCATTAATTGTTCGTTCATCACCACTGAAGATTACATTGCGGCAAAGGAAGGTAATTCTGCACCGCAAAAAGGTGACGTTCTTTTCTCGAAGGATGGTACTGTGGGAAAGGTTCACGTTGTTACAAAGGATAGGCCGTTTGCCGTTCTATCCTCATTGGCAATTCTAAGGCCAAAGATGAAAATTGTTGACGCTATTTATTTTGGACATGTTTTGCGCTCGCCTACTGTGCTTGAAGATGCACTAAAGCGAAAAACTGGCTCCGCTATTCGGAGGATAATTCTCTCTGATCTTAAAAAAGTAAAGATTCCTCTTCCCTCGATAGAAGAACAACAGCGAATTGCAGATATTCTGGACCGTGCGGAGGCTCTCCGAGCCAAACGCCGAGCTGCCCTCGCCCAGCTTGATGAACTTGTTCAATCCATTTTTATTGAGATGTTTGGAAACCCAGTTAAAAACTCCAAACAGTTTGATATAGTTCAACTTAAATCTCTATTTTCTGAAGAAAAGGAGGGTACTAAATGCGGTCCATCCATTTGGAAGTGCTTTAAAAAAACACGAATATGTTGAAAGTGGAGTGCCAGTTTGGACGATTTATAACATAGCTGAAAATAAATTCATAAAAAATGGCTGTTTGTTTATCACTGAAGAAAAATATCAAAAACTTAAAGCTTATTCTGTTGATGAAGGAGACGTCTTGATTTCGAGAGCGGGAACTGTTGGGAAAATGTGTGTTGTGAATTCCATAGATTATCCTTCAATTATTAGCACAAATCTCATAAGACTATCATTAAACCCCTCCAAGATTGAAGCACTATATTTCACTAGTTTAATGACTTATTTTAAATGTAAAATAGGAAGATTAAAAACGGGAGAAGATGGTGCTTACACGTTTATGAACACTGGCATTTTGAATGATTTACGAATACCTCTGCCTCCCTTTGAGCTTCAAAGGTCTTTTACAAAAATAGTAGAGCAAGTCGAAAAAATAAAAAAACCTCAGCAACAATCCGCCCTTGAAATCAACAATCTTTTCGATGCTCTCGTGCAGAAAACCTTCTCAGGAGAATTAGTATTATGAGACTCCCACCCGAAGAAAAATCAAAAATAGATGCCCTCTTGGACAGATTCTTGAGCAGTAGGCAGTCTAACCTTTTACAGTCCACTGAGCGGATTTCATACCTTATTTTCATGAATAGACTAGAAAATATGTACTACTAAAAAAAGAGACTAGCGAATGCTATGAAGAACGGAGTAAACATATGACCAACTTCGCCTTTCTTGAAGCCGAATGGCCTTCTGTATATGAGGCAGCCACTAAAGCCTCAAACGCAGTTTATCCTGACCCCCGTACTGCCTGTTTTTACGCTCGCAGGGCGCTGGAACTTGCTGTGCAGTGGGTATATAAGTATGATTATTCACTGCTTCTGCCGTATCAGGAAAATTTGAGTGCTCTTGTACACGAGCCTACCTTCAAGAAAGTCGCCGGAGAAGCTGTTTTCAATAAAGCAAGAGTCATAACTACGCTTGGCAATCAGGCTGTGCACAGTAACAGTCCTATTAAGGAATACGATTCATTGACAGTAGTGAGTGAGCTTTTCCATATAAGTTACTGGATGGCACGTACTTACGCAAGACAAGAAAAACCTGAGCTCGGATTGGTTTTTGATCCAGAAGAGCTGCCCAGGACAACTGTCCCGAAGCAGACGATTGATCAGTTACAGACACTGGAAACCAGCCTGCGTGAGAAGGACGAAAAACTCTCTGAACTGCTGGCCGACAAATCTGCACTCGACGAAGAACTCAAACGCCTGCGAGCAGAGGTTGCAAAGGCAAAAGAGGCTGCAAGCTCACAGCCCGATACACATGATTATTCCGAAGCTCAGACCCGCGACTACTTTATCGACCTACTGCTTAAAGAAGCTGGCTGGGAATTGAATCAGGCTCAGGACAGGGAATTTGAAGTTTCCGGCATGCCAAATGGAAGCGGTGTTGGCTTTGTAGACTATGTACTCTGGGGAAACGACGGCAGGCCTCTTGGGCTGGTGGAAGCAAAACGCACCAAACGCGACCCTCGGGTGGGCCAGGAACAGGCAAAGCTCTATGCTGATTGCCTGGAAAACCAATTCGGGCAGAGGCCGGTGATCTTCTATTCAAAACGGTTACGAACACTGGATATGGGACGATAAGAATTATCCTCCAAGGCAGGTTCAGGGTTTCTACAAAAAAGATGAGCTGGAACTGCTAATCCAGAGGCGCAGCAGTAGGAAATCGTTATCAGAGGCTGAAATTAATTCAAATATCGTCGAGCGTTACTATCAAACCCGCGCCATCCGCCGTATTGCAGAAGCTTTTGAAAAAGACAATGATCGGAAGGCTCTCTTAGTAATGGCCACAGGAGCAGGGAAGACTCGGACAGTGATTGCATTCTGTGATCTGCTTATGCGCTGTAACTGGGCCAAACGCGTGCTGTTCCTGGCCGACCGGGTGGCTCTGGTCAATCAGGCAGTAAATGCTTTTAAACTTCATCTGCCGGATTCCTCACCTGTGAACCTTGTCACGGAAAAGGATACGGAAGGGCGTGTTTTCGTTTCTACCTACCCGACGATGATGAAACAGATAGAAGATATGAGTG
>JADGNM010000263.1 GCA_017883485.1 Methanosarcina sp. | reverse complement strand
TAATCTTGAGATATTGGATATTTTTAAAGGCATATTTAACAAAATAACACATTTGTGTCGTGAATTTGTACAAAAATGCCATAATTCGGAATGTGGGCTGTAAAGATTATCTACCGACAATAAAGAAGGGCATGGCTATAAGCCTATTTTATTTTGAGAAATTGTCCATTTCGCACCACTTACCTTCCCCTTCCCAGACCTTTACCTTGAGAGGAAAGCCAAATCTTTTAAAAAGTTTAGAGTGGATATGCTGGCAGAGATATTCGGAACTCGGGAACTCCATTAGTTCGTTTAATAATGTATGGTCGTACTCCTGTAAAGTTTCTTTGACACCCTTTTTCAGATCGTAAAAATCTATTATCATCCCGTTTTCCCGAACCTCTCCTTCTATTAAAACCTCGATTTTATATGTGTGACCATGCACTTTGCCGCATTTTCCATGCCCCGGTAGGTAATGGGCACTGTCGACATAATCAATAATTCCCAATCTCATTTTTGCCATCCTGCACACTCCACTCGGTTAAGATGCACTTTCCCATTTAATATTCATTCTTTTTATCTTCAAATACGGCTATAAACATCCCCACATCCTGTGGGTCTGAGGAATAATTCGCGTATCTGCCAGTTCAAGCAGGCTTTTCTGCAGCTTCAACATTTTCTGTATGTATGCCTGGCCTGGCTGCTGAGTCCTTGCTGCACTGCCAACTGGCGTTTCAGGCTGGAGAATTATACAGGATACATAATCCGCTACAGCCTCTGCAGCCAGCATTACAATTTCAAATTTTGTATTCCTGCCTACAACTATTTTGCAAAAGCAGTCTCTTGAACTGTTTTTTCTTAATAGCTTGAAGCACTCTATTGTATTTTCCACATGGATTGTGTTTTCTACATGGGTTTCCGAGGTCTCGGGACAAAATCCCAGGATCGCCTCAGGGAGTTTAAAATCCCCTGCAACAAAGGTGACCTTTTCATAAATTTTTTTAGCCTGCTCCGGTAAAGTCATATTTGATTCCAGGTAGAGAGGGAAGGATAAATCCAGATTCTTTATAAAATCTGCATGCAGGAGAGGTTCTCCTCCTGTAAGGGATATCGAATGGAGCTTTTTAAAAGGGTGCAGCATAGCCTCCAGTTTCTCGGTACTTACAGGGTTAGGAATTTTCTCAAAAATGCTGCTTCCTTCTACTTTCTCATAATTGCAGACATCAGAACTTGCAAAATCCGTGTCACAATATTCGCAACTGAGATTGCAGCCTGAGAAACGAACAAAAGCCTGCCTTATACCAACATAGGGGCCCTCTCCCTGCACAGAACAGAAGACTTCTTTTACATAAGTAAATTCGGAATCTGCGAAGGACATTATACTACTCCGAGCGGCCTGGACTTCCTGAGGTCCCTTTCGATATCCTCAATTTCACGGACGTAAGCTTCTCCTACCTCATACATGAAACTTGTAACCTGGTCATCTTCTCCGATACCGGCTTCTTTCATATTTCCGTATATGTCGTGAGAAACATTAATCCCGAAGTGAATTTTCTGGGAAACTGCAGAGGTGCTGGCAATCGATACTGTCAATTTTTTCCCTTTCAGGAAAAGGTCATCTCCCTGCCGGGTGGTCTGCACCCCAATCCCGGCAAGGTATTCTCTTACGATGGCCGTAAAAAGGCGCTGCCGTGCATAAATCAACTTCAAGTCAGTAGAGTCAAAGTGTTCGATAATAAAACTAACCATATCTTCAGACCGGATTGACTCGTTTGCTCTTCTGTCTTCCAGGTCAATCATATGCTCTATTTTTACGTCACATACACCCCTGAAAACTGCAACCGAGTCATCCTGAACTCCAAAATTGTTGTAGGCCCAGAGAGAGGAAATCTGGCTCCCATCATAGTCAAATCTGTCTGGTAAAATAATGCATTTCATAAAATTCGCTCCTGTTGACTTTTTGACTCAGATTCCCAACCTTTCAAGGAGAGGATCTTTCACCCCTGCATTCTTAAACGCACGTGCCCTGCGCCTGCAGCTTTCGCACTCTCCGCAGGGAATCTTTCCTCCGTGATAGCAGCTCCAGCTGTACTCAAGGGGCGCTTTTGCTTCGAGAGCCCTTTTGACGATTTCGGTCTTCCCAAGTTTGATAAGAGGGGCCAGTACCATTACTCCATTGTGAGTTGAGTAAGAAAAGGCATTGTCCATTGCCTGCACATAGGCAAAGGAATTGTCAGGGAAAGTTCCGGCTTCTTCTCCATTAAAACCCACTACCAGGTAATCACATTCCCTGCTTTCGGCAAAAGCTCCTGCGATATTGAGCATTACCCCGTTCCTGTTGGGGACCCAGACAGCCTTTGCTGAAGCCTCGGTAATCTCTGCAGGGGCTGTTTCATCAATATCTTCAAAAGATAGTGAAGGGACATTTGCATTCATATTAACCAGAGAAGTGGTTGTTATTTCAGAAAGCCAGTCAAGAGTGATGATCCTGTGCTCGATACCGAAATATTCGCATACCTTTCGAGAATATTCGATTTCACTCTTTCCGGCCCTTTGCCCGTAATCAAATGTAATTGCCATCTCAATATCAAGGCTTTCAGCCGCAATCGCAATCGCTGCAACTGAATCAAGCCCGCTGCTCAGGAGGGTTATAGCTCTCATTTTAACTCACTGCTTAACTTGTTTTTAAACTCGCTCCTTAACTCTATAAGGAAAAAATCATTTGAACATATGCTCACAGGATTCTTTGGATATTCTTCAGAGAATCTCTTGATAATACCAGTAACCAATATTTAAACGTAGCTGCCCTTTTGAGAGAAACTCTCAATTCTTTTTTCAGGTCCACGGCAGCTCAGAGTTAATTCCAGTTCTGATTGAAAATAGATAGGCTGTAAATAATTTGCTTTAGCGAATTCTTTTTCAGGAAAGTCTGAGTATATACTAACGGGAATCTAATATAAAGAATAGGTCTTAAGATTGAGGTGGGATCACTTGATTGGAATTATTTCGGACTCACATGATAACCTGAATGCCATACGGAAAGCTGTGGAGTTTTTCAACAAAAGAGAGGTAAAAACAGTGCTGCACGCAGGAGATCTTGTTTCCCCTTTTACTGCAAGAGCCTTTAAGGAGCTGAACTCAAAACTCTACTTTGTATTCGGAAACAATGACGGAGATAAATTAATGCTTACAAAGCATTTTGAGGAGATCGGAGCTACTGCCTGTGGGGATTTTGGAGATTTAACAATCGACAGCCTGCATATCGCCCTGCTGCACGGAACAAACGAAGCGCTGGTTAAAGCTATCGCAAAGTCAGGAGATTTCGATGTGGTAATTCGGGGCCACAGTCATGATCCTGGGGTCAAAAACATAGAGGGCACGCCTGTTATAAATCCCGGAGAATGCTCAGGAGTGCTTACCGGAAAATCGACTGTTGCAATTCTTGACATTTCAAACCTGAATGTGGAAATCACAGAACTCTAACTGAGATGATAGCTCTCCTAGTCTTTTCAATAAATCAGATTTTCTTTATTTTTTACTTCAGTATCCCCGCCTGAGAATGGCTGCCAATTCCTCTGCATGGGGCATTCGATCTTCGATTTTTGCGCATACCGTATCGATATCATACTCGATTCGATGAAACTCGATTCCTCCACTCCCCGTATCAAATACAGCGCAGCTAGCCCTTGAATCTCCATCTCTGGGCTGTCCCACTGAACCCGGATTTATTATTGTCAGGTTTCCGAGTTTCCTGTTCATGGGAATGTGAGAGTGCCCAACCACTAAAAATTCAGCTTCCACTGGCTCCATTGCCTCATTTACCATATTTAGGATTTCCTCGTCCGACGTTTCGGGTTTTATATATTCGAACATGGAGCGGGGACTTGCATGCGTCAGGTAGAGCTTTCTTCCGTCGATCTCTTCTTTGATGAGAGGAGGAAGTTTCTGCAGGTATTCCATTCCAGATCTATCGAGGATTTTCCAGGTGTACTCCCTGGTCGCAATTGAGAGATGCTTATACCTGTACCCGCACTGGCAGTCCACCTTAAAAGCGACTGCATTATCATGGTTTCCCCTGATGGTTGGAATTGCTTTCTCGCGCAGGAGGCCGATGCATCTGTCTGGCTCCGGCCCATAATCAACAATGTCTCCAAGGCAGATGGCTTTATCGTGAGAGACTTTTAGAACTGTCTGAAGAGCCTCGTAGTTTCCGTGGATGTCTGAAATCAGCAGGATTCTCATGGTCTTTTCTCCTTTTTAATAGAGGATTTCTATCTCTATTTTGCTGATGAAGCCATCGAACTGATTTACAAGATAATGTTTGTTAATGGAATGATATTAACCATGCATATGTTTTTGCTGGAGCAGTTTTTAAATAAGCTTTTTTAAACGTTATTATTCAGCTGACTAATCGATGGGTGAGAAGTAAAAAAATGTCGTCCTAAGTTTACTTGTCATCCAGAATTTGCCGGAGTTCCTGAAGCTTTTCAGCCTCAAGAATCCTGAAAAATAAATAGACTTAGGACCCATCATAAAATAACTTATGCACCGCCCATATTTCTAGGTTTGAACGTGTAGTTCCATTCTCCATGAAACTCATCACGAATAATTCCTAA
>JADGNM010000262.1 GCA_017883485.1 Methanosarcina sp. | reverse complement strand
CTGAATCGGAATTCGAATTCATGCATCTCGTAAGATAATCAACTGCCATAGAGTAATCATTGATTTTATTTTATAGTAAAAGCAGCCCAGAAAATAATAGTTATAAGCTACAATCTTTGTAATTATTCAGGTATTGGCGGCTCTCCTTTAAGCGCCGCATAAAGTGAATCTATTACTGACATTGTATTTTTCGAAAAAACGTCATTGTAGACACTAGATCGGTGAGATAATAAAAAAAAATAATAAAAAATTTTAGAAATGGAAGATGACCTGCCTGATATAACAATAATCGATGATTCTGTTATCTTCTAATTCAGTTAAAATATTTTAACCTTATTAACAAGTACCTGAGTAATCATTAAATAACAGAAAAAAAGGAATAAATCCCAAATCTTGTGAGACTATGAATATTTTTTGTTAAATGTTTCTTATATTAGTCGGCTGCGATCATTGTTAATGATTTGCTAATTTTAGCCATTTATCATTGAGTTGAAAAGTATCTCTCTTAAATATAGTTATCATCGTTTTCTTAAAAGTAGAGGTGGAGTTGGGCGGGGAAGTGAGTAAAACCCGCCCATGTCGTTTTGAGGTTTTTATGGTTGAAAAGGGGGACAGGTACCGGCGAAATACCCGTCCTGGTTTTGGTTTATTCCGGTTATTATATGTTGGATTTTAAACTATTTAAATTTTATTAATTAGTAGGTGATAAATTGATTCTTGAAGAATAAGATATTAAAATATTCAACCAGTAAAACCCCCTGAATTCTAGTGCGCACCATTAAAACTTTCAGAGAGTGACATGAAAAGAATGAAGGTTAAAGCTTATTTTTCAAATCGCTATCAGACAAACTCATCGATTGACAGTCAAAAAACTATAGCATTACCGATAAGTTTAAGTTGTGAAACTGACTACAGATCTAAATTCAGGTGATAGCTTGGACAGCATCGAAAAACAATTATACACATTTCTTTGGGAAGCACGTTACGTGATTCTATTTTATTTATTTATATTCTCCGCCAATATTACAAATAATATTATGGACATCTTTTATCCAGCTTGCATACAACCCTAAGAAATGAAAAAAAGCTTCGTGCCTTGAAATACTCAGATTCTGCATATAGAAGTTTATGCATATTTCCTGAAGCTGATCCTGCCGGGGTAGCCAGACATATTCTGTATAATCTTTTGCGGGATAGTAGAGCAAAACTTGGACTTCTTCAAAAGCTGGATCGTAAACAAAATCACCTGATCTACAATTCCATTTCCATTGGATTTCCTGTGCAGATTCACATATTTTAACGTATTTTTCTGATGTGTCCACTAAAATCGGAATACATATACAGAAAGCTTAATGTACTTTTCAAACCGTACTCACACGTAAGCTGTACCTTGTTTCAACATCATACATGCCTTTAAGCTCCTCTTCAGTCAGTACTCCTCTTTCTATCAATTTACTTAGTGTTTTTCTATCAACTGATTCCACCATATTCCAGAGGTCCTTCTGGATAAGGTAGGGTTTTATTTTGTTAATGCGCCAGAGTTTCCAATCCACTTTTTGACGCTTTACCTCCACGTTTCCTACTCTCAGTACATCAATATTTTTCTCAGTGAATGTATTGAGGACACGGTTCCTCAACTCTTCTCGCCGCTTTTCAAGAACGGATATTGCAGAAACAATATCCTCGTATTCAAGCACGACATCGGTAATGTCCATGTCTTCAGGGTCCTGTTCACTTATATCAAGTTCCATTATCCTACACTCCAATAGATACGCTGAAATTTCGTTTATTCCCTATAATTCCCTGTATTGCCTGTTACCCGAATGTAAGAATCAGCACGTCTGCACTTCTGTAAAGGTCTACGATGCTGCTTTTATTTTCCGCTTTTATTTTTATCATATCTTGATTCTAGACCTTGATATTTATAAACATGGTCTTTGCGAAAAGGATTAAGGAACATTTTATAACTTGGTTAAATTGAATTGAGTACCTTTTTTTCATTCTAGGAATCAGAAAGTTTATCACATAAGATTCCTTCTAGATATGCAGAAGTTTTCAGATAGGACTCAAACCGGGACTTTAACCGGAACTCAAATGCAGGTGATCCCTTGGTATCAGGAAAGGTCTCCAATAAGATAACCGTAAAAAAAGAACTAGGCCTTATTCTCCCGAAAATAGATAGTATCTTCGAGTCGGAACCTGCAGTGCTCAGAACTGATGCCGAGCCAATAATGATTGTCGGAGATATTCACGGGGATCTGAAGGCTCTTAATTTCATAATAAGAGAAAGAGAAGAAATAGACTGCAAGAATATTCTCTTTCTTGGAGATTTTGTGGATAGGGGATTGCAGGGAACTGAGGTTCTCTTAAGGCTATTCCAATTAAAAATTGAGGATCCTGAACATGTTTTTTTGCTCAGGGGCAATCACGAAAGCGTAGAGATGAACATCTACTATGGTTTTTTTGAGGAAATTGGCTCTGATCAGAAGTTTCTTTCAAGGATCAGCCGGACATATGAGAAAATGTCAGTAGCTGCGGTGCTTTCCGGGCATACTTTCTGCGTCCATGGAGGGATTAACGGAACCGGGAGTGTTGATACGATTAAAAAGGAAGAGTCCTTTCCCTATCTTTGGAATGACCCCTCAAAACGCCCAGGTCTCAACGCTTCGACTAGAGGTTCCACAGTAAAGGAATTTGGTCCTGATATTGTAGACGGTTTTTTGAAGACAAATAACCTGAAAAGAATAGTAAGAGGCCATACAGTCCTTGAAAAAGGATATGAGTGGTGGTTTGACGGAAAGCTGCTTTCCCTCTTTTCGTGCCCTGACTATGTAGGACTTGGAAATTCCGGTGCTTTTGCTCTTCTTGAAAATGGCAAGTTGAAACTGTTTGTTTTCGGAACTCGGCAGGAGCAATAGAGAATTTATTTTGATTAAATTTCTATTTCCTGTTAATTTCAGATTATCTGAAATTCAATTACTGAAATCCAATTACTCAAATCCGGATTTATTGTCTTAATCCAGAATAATCCAGGTTTCTGTCATTTTGCTTCCGATATCAGGATCAAGTTGCATGGCTTTCATATACTGAATTTTGGCTTCGTCAAAACGCCTCATTTTTCTCAGGAGAAGGCCGTAGCTGTAATGAAGAGGAGGATAATAAGGGTTCAGGGCAAGAGCTTTCTTGTATTCTTCTTCGGCTTTGTCAAAGCGTCCCATTTCGGTAAGGAGATTTCCGTAGCTGTAATGTCCTTCCGCACTTTCGGGATCCAGACTGAGAGCTTTTTTGTATTCCATTTCAGCTTCGGATCTTCTTCCAAAGCGCGCCAGCAGGTTTGCATAATTGCAGTGGACTTTTGCATCATTTTGATCAAGGGCAAGGGCTTCCATATATTGTGCTTCTGCTTCCGAGACTCTACCTTCTCTTGCAAGGAGGTTTCCATAGTTGAAAAGAGTTCGCCTGTGTCGGGGATTGAGGGAAAGGGCTTTTCTGTACTCGACTTCGGCTTCTGAGGAACGCCCCAAGAAAGATAATAACACTCCGAAGTTATGATGAAGGCTTGGATCTTCCGGGTCCATTTCTATTGCAAGCCTGTATTCCTTTTCGGCGTCTCTAAGTCTTCCGAGTTCAAAAAGCAGGTTTGCATACCCACCTCTGGCAGGGAGATAATCGGGATCAACAGCAAGCGCCCTGGAGTAGTACTCTTCTGCTTCTCTGGTATAGCCGTATTCAGCTAACAAATAAGCATACCCGGCATTTGCTTTTACGTGCGTCGGGAAGGCGTTAAGTACCTCTTTATACTCCTTCTCAGCCTCCTGCATCTTCCCAAGTTCTAAAAGAAGGTCGGCGTACTCGCATTTGACGTTTTTGTCGGCTGGATTTTCGTTTAAAACTGCCAGATAGCTTGCTTCAGCTTCCGGGGAAAAACCCAGAACATGTGCTGCAGTACCAAGTGCAAAGCAGGCATCTTCGCGGAGCTTTCCAGAAGCCTGTACAAAGCAAGCTTTTGCAAAGACATATTCTTCCATGAACATTTTCTGCTGCTTGCATGCATTGGAGAGGTCAAGTAGAAGTTTAGGGGGAAGTGACTCTTTCTCAGCACGTTCCAGAGCATAAGCGACTGCAGGGCAGAGGTTTCTCTGGTCTGACCCAATTATTCCAATAACATTATATATAAAGTTGTCAATTGCATCGAAGTCCATATATCCGGCACCTCAGAAGAGTGAGCTTTCTCTTTTTGGGGATAGGTAATCTAACAGTGTAACATCCGGAGTATATCTTACATTTAATGGAATATATTAGTGAGTGAGTATTGTATGTAGTATCATGTATAATACTAATGCATTAACAGTTCGTTAGAGGTCGAATGTAATATTATAATTATCGTATAACAGCTTATCCCTTTATACCGTTTAATGAGACAGTCGCCTGTTTCAAACGACAGCATCTTCCTGATAAAACGAGGTTTTTAGAATAAATACAAACGGGTTTAACAGGATAGACGAAAGAATGGTCGTCAAGTGTTATGTGATTGGTGTTTTGAACCACCTGAATGTCAGTAGTTCTTTTAAAGTCCATTTTGACTGACTGATTCCTGCTTCCCTTGCA
>JADGNM010000261.1 GCA_017883485.1 Methanosarcina sp. | reverse complement strand
AGAATAAAAAGAAAATAAACTGGAAGTTTACGAAGAAGAATGCTGATGAGAAGATGTCCAAGTATTATGTTCCATAATTAAATTGTTGCGACACTAGGATGATTTTCAAAAACAAAAGATAATGGTAAAGTATAATTGGTTAACTTTTAGCAACGATGAACATGCTTGTCTTCAAAATCTTGTACTTGGTGCTTTAGTTTACTAGAGCCTATCCGAAAAATCAATAGTGACAAGTTGAAATGTTATAATCGGTCTATATCCGAATATCCGTTTCGTTTAGTATGTTGACTGCTGCAAAGTTACATCGTCGCACCACTTTTCTGAAAGGCTCTAAATATCTGTACAACAGTATAATATCTGTACATATTCTAAGTATAAATACTGACGACAGAACTTATATAACTCTCCGACATATTTTATGGGATATATAACAAATTGGAGGTCTTTTCAATTGAATCCTGAAAAGTTAAAAATAGCTATCCTTGGAGGAACTGGCAATATAGGGGAAGGCTTGGTCTCAGGTTGGCCCTTCAAAACCTTATGCCAGAAGGTATAAAGAACGAGGTAATTATTGGGTCCAGATCCAGGGAAACTGCAGACGAAGCCGCAAAGCAGGCCATATCAGAACTTGAAAATTTCGGGTTCGACACATCTAAAATAACTATCACAGGAAACACAAACCTTGAAGCTGCTCAGGCAGCCGAAATGATTATTCTTACAATCCGGTTTGACTATGTTTTACCTCTGCTGGATGAAATCCGTGAGGCCCTTGAAAACAAGATTCTTGTCACTCCTGTTGTTCCTATGACAAAAGAAGGAAACCTTTTCATATATAAGCCTCCTGCAGAAGGTTCGGCTGCTCTTGCAATCCAGAAGAAAGTCCCGCAGTCAACTAAAGTCGTTGCAGCTTTTCACAATGTGCCGGCAGCAAAGCTTAAAGATGTTGTTAAATGCACAGACGTTTACGACACAATCATATGCAGTGATGATGCTGAAGCCAAGAAATTTGTCATGGAACTCGCGCGAAATATGGGATGCCTTAAACCTCTGGATGGAGGTCCTCTTAAACAGGCAAACACTGTGGAATCTCTCACGCCGCTACTTGTCAATCTGGCAAAACTTAATGGGCTTAAAGATCTTGGAATAAGTTGTTACTGATACATCTAAACTCAGTGCAGTCCAGAAAAATAATATTAAGATAACAAATCAGATAACAAAAAGCCCTCTGACTGGCATTTGGAGTTTATTCTGAGCGACTTCTTTTTATATATAAATGACATAATAATTATAGACACAAAAATTTGGTTCATGTTAAGTATTTTGAGAGTAATACGAATGATAAGAAAGAAAATCTATACAAAAATCTACTAAAAGCCATATTCATCCCGAAAATCTGAGATTTGGGTTTAATTTGCAGTTTTTCGGCCTGAATGTTGTCTTTTGATCCATTACTTCTCAACATGTACTTGCTTTTCTGAAACGTATGAATTGTATTAAAACCAGATAGTGAAGCTGTATGAGTGAAAAACTAGTAGATATGTTGAAAACTGCAGGATTCGATGTGCTTTCCTGCATGCAGTGTGGCACATGCACAGGAAGCTGCCCATCCGGACGGCATACGGGATTCAATACCCGCAGAGTTCTCAGGGACGCACGCAAAAACAAGGCGGAAGTTCTTTCGGACGATGACCTGTGGCTCTGTACCACATGCTACACCTGCCAGGAGCGCTGCCCACGCGGGATTCCAATCACAGATGCCATTCTTGAGCTAAGGAGGCTTGCAGTTAGAGAAGGTTTTATACTGCCAGAACACAGGAAGGTCTCGGAGATGGTTATGGAGTGCGGACACGCAGTTCCTCTTGACGAAGAAACTAAGAAAAAAAGGGAAGAACTGGGGCTTGAGCCCATACCCGAGACTGTGCAGAAATATCCTGAGGCCCTCGAAGAACTCAAAACTCTTCTCAAATGCTGCAAATTTGATCAATTAGTAGCTGAAAAATAGAAGGCAGAAGTTATGACAAAACTATCGCTGTTTCTTGGCTGCATTGTACCCAACCGCTACCCTGGTATTGAAAAGGCGACCAAACTCTGTTTTCAGAGGCTTGGGGTCGATGTGAGCGACCTGCCGGGAGCTTCCTGTTGTCCTGCCCCTGGTATATTTAAGTCTTTTGATAAAGCTACCTGGCTTGCCCTGGCCAGCCGGAACATAGTTCTTTCAGAAAGGCTGGGAAGGGACATCCTGACAGTTTGTAACGGTTGCTATGGTTCTCTGGCAGATGCCAATATGGAGCTCAAGAGGGATCCTGAAATGAGAGCCAGCACGAACAACTGTTTGAAGGGCATAGGCATGGAGTTTAAAGGGACTATAGAGGTCAGACACATAATCGAATTCCTGTATAAGGAGTTTGGGCCTGAAAGACTAAAGGACTATATTGCAAGACCCCTTGACCTGAAGGTGGCTCTTCATTATGGCTGTCACATGATAAAACCTTCCAAAGTTAGAAACCTTGGAGAAACGGAATGCCCGATTTTCTTTGACGAACTTGTTGAAGCCACAGGAGCAAAAAGCCTGGACTATACCGACAAAATGATGTGCTGTGGGGCAGGAGGAGGAGTCCGTTCAGGGAATGTTGCAGTATCTCTTGAGATGCTTGAGCATAAACTTGCCTGCATCAGGCGAGCAGGGGTAGATTGTATTGTCAATGCATGCCCTTTCTGCCATCTCCAGTTTGACAGGGGACAGCTTGCAGTCAATGAAAGATTCGGAACTGATTATTCGATTCCTGTCCTTCATTATTCCCAGCTCCTTGGCCTCGCGCTTGGGTTTTCTCCGGACGAACTGGGAATAGAACAGAATGCAGTACAGAATATTGAATTTCTTGCAAAAGTCTATGAGATCAGCGCAGGTTTAAGGTGAAAGACTTAAAGTGAAGGTTATCAGGAAAACAAAGGTAAGGATAAATTAAAGTTCAGGAGAAAATGAGGGTTTGTGACGAAAAATAAGTTTAATTTTCATTAAAACATAAGTTAAAAGCTTTATCTTTCGGTTTGCGTATACCAGAGACATTTCCTTTTCCATTTACACGTCTCGCAAACATCTTCAATATCGGAGGCAGTATTCAATTTTGAGTTTACTAACCTTAATGCTTCGTTTGCCTCAATCACAGTCCCTTCTTCAATGTTTAACTTTTCCAAAACGACAAGATCCATATTCTGGATCCTGTGAGAGTGGACTGATTTTTGAGTAGAGCATTCTCTCTTGCTGGGACAGGAGGTGCAGATAGCATCACACTCGGATACAATCTTGATTGGTCTTGAAGGAGAAGCCTTGATATCCGTAATTACTGTTCTCATATTGGTTACAAAAGCCGGACTGTATCCATAGCCCTGAAAACCCTGAATGCAGCAAAGGTGGTGGGCTCTAATCTTAATGCATTTAGATTCTGTTTTGTAATGAGATCTGGACGCGTGCTCAGATTTTTCAAGCATACTTATCTCCCGGTTTCATCTTACAAAACATGTACTTTATCTGGTGATTTCATTCAATAATATCGATTTCCGAATCTCCGGACTGGGGTAATTCTGGATCAGAGAGCATTATCGCAGGAGCTTCAGAGTGTTGTGTGAAAAGAATATCGTAGCCTGTTTTAAGTCCAATCATAATATTCAGGTCAGTTAAATCACTATTAAGAAGCATTGCTTGCGCAACAGGATTACAGGCGGCTTCAAATTCCGGGTCTTCTGATCTCTTAATTCCGAGACTGGCTTTCTTTATGCCGCTGACCTTACAGCAAACAGAGAATACCTCAAAATATCTTGATAGAATATCGTAGATCAGCTTTGCTTCCCTTTCATACTCAACACAGAAAGCAATGCCTATTTTTTTGTATCCCAGTCTTTTTGCGTAAATTATAATTTCTTCTAACTTTGTCCTTTTCACACCTTCGGATTCAAGCCAGGAAGAAGCCTGTATTCCTTTAAGATTATCGCCGGTGTATTCGAGTCCAGATTTAATAACAGAGCAGTTTTTGCCTGTCAGGCATTCCTTATTCCTGCATAATGCACATTGCACGCTTTTTCTCCGGAGTTCTGACTTAAATAAGTATTACACTCATAAACAAACTATAAAGGTATAAATATTTCTATAAAAATCATGAAATTACTTTTAGAGTTCGCAATTAAGAGCAATTGAGAAAATCAGTTGAAAAAAGAAAGAAAAGAGTAAATAGGATAAAGTAACAGAGTTTAGAAGCCCTGAGCCCTGGGAATTTCGAAGACCTGAGACAGGAATACACGGTCGGAGGTAGGGGTATCAGGGACATTTTTCTGCGATGTCTTAATGGGACATCTTTATGGGATATCTTAATGGGAAGATCTGAAAGCTGCCAGAATAAAGTAACTTTCGCCCTTAGCGGAGAGAAAGCGATAAAAAAAGGGCGGTAACTATATCATGTCTAAGGGTACTGATATTAATGAAGATTCTGCACGTTAAAGAGTGTTATAAAAAGGGAAAAGTGGAAATTTTGGTCGTCCATCATTTGTTGATTGATATTAATCCAAAATAGTCAAAATAAAGCTTCTTGATATCTCTTTCCCCGCCATTTTGGCTCTGCTGTAAATAATC
>JADGNM010000260.1 GCA_017883485.1 Methanosarcina sp. | reverse complement strand
ATATATTTTTTATTTTGAAAGAAATCAACTGAACCGCTTGTGTAAATGTTTTAGTTCAGTATGAAATTTGGCTCAGGTTATTTCGCAGCGGGCACTAAGCTCACCCAACGTACTGCATGCTTCTTTTTAACAGTCCTGAACAGCTTCATGAACTCATGCACATCTGCGAAAATAAGACTTACGGGAAGCCTCAGTTCTTTTGCTTCCTTCCGAAAAAGCAATGCTGTTGGTCATTCTGCTGACCAGCTTTTCGACCACTTCATGACCTTGTTTCTCGCAGGCTCTGCCTGTTTACCTTACAGGAGAGAACTTACTCTACTGATCGAGTTTTTAACAGCCGGATATTCTCAGATTTTGCGATATTTTGAGCATTTCCATAAGAAAAGTTTACAGCCAAAAAACAAGATAGTCAAATATATACACAAAAAGAATAATATGCATACTGACACTTGCATTTCGATTGGTGACATATCGCTTATTCCCTTTTTCCAATTATATTGAGCATATTGTAATAGCGCATCCTTTTTAGCGCTTCCGGTACTCTAGAAGATGGAAGGATAAGTAATCTAATGCTGCGAAAATTCTTCAAATCAGAATTCTTCAGATCATATTTCATTCCACGAACTGTACGCTCCTTTTTACAGGCCTGAACAGTTTCATGAATTCATGCACATCCTCCGGAAAATCCGTGCTTACGGGAAGTCCAAGTTCTTTTGCCTGGCTTGCTGAAAGAGGAGTGCTGTGAATCAATTCTCCGCTGACCAGCTTTTCGACAACATTATCGAGCCTGTTTTCTCCGGCAGGCCCTGCCTGTATTTTACCTTCGAGAAGTTCTGTTGCAACGTCCCGGGTGAGTTTGAGAGCTTTTCTTGAGATATCGCTCATAACGATGGTGGTATCGGCTGCATTTTCTTTTTTTGTTTCTGCGGCATAGATCCAGGAAGGGGCAGGATAAACCCCGCGCAGGAAATCTCCGATTTGTGGGTCAATAGGCCCGATGACTGCATCTTTAGCCATTACGATTTCGTCTACGGCAAGAGCTATAACCGTCCCGCCTGACATTGAATAGTGGGGGATAATGACTCTGGTCTTTTTGGGGTGCTTCCTGAGGGCACGAGCAATCTGGACGCTGGCAAGGAGCTGCCCGCCAGGGGTGTGCAGGATCAGCTCAAGCGGATAGTCCTTATATTTCCTTATCCAGCGCAGAACCTGTTCGGCATCCTCTTCGTCTATAAACTGGTAAGCAGGCATTCCTAGAATAGAAATCGCCTCCCGCCGGTGAATTATCGTGAGCACCTTGCAGTCGTGACGTTTCTCCATAGCTCTAAGTTTAGCCATACGCTGAATGCGGATTCTTTTGAGCTGCGACTGCGGATAGATTATCACAAAGAGAAAGAATAACAAAAATATAAGAGATGTTAGATCCCATAAACTTATTGTCAAACTGTCAAAGGTTGCCAGAAAATTCCCCCTAAACTTCCCGCAGGCAGCGCTAAATCTTCCAAGAAGGCGCATTAAATACCCCGGGATTAATCCAATAATAAATAGTCCTTAAGGTTTTTAATTCTGGCTATCCGCAAACAGAAAAAAGCGATCTGATAAGGAAACTGAATCGATCCGGTCAGGAGCCTGCTGATATGGGATTTTTCTCTTATTTCACACCCTTTTCTATCATGGGGAGATCAGTTTGAGCCCTATTACCCCTGAAAAGATCAGGAAAATGCAGACGATCCTGCCAAGGTCCATAGACTCGTTAAAGAGCAAGATACCCAGGACTGTAGTGCCGATTATCCCGATTCCGGTCCAGACTGCGTAGCCTGTCCCTATCGGCAGAGTCTTTAAGGCCTGAGACAGGAAATAAAAACTGAGAATCATGCAGGCGACCGTAAAGATGCTGGGATAAAGCTTCGTGAAACCTTCTGTGTATTTCAGCCCGATTGCCCAGGCTGCCTCAAAAAGACCAGCAATGAAGAGAAAGGTCCATGTCATTTTGTTCCACAACCTGCTTACGTAAATTTTAGGGGGTTACAGTGAAGACGGGGTGTTAAGGTAAAGACAGCACTATGGTAAAGACAACACTTGAAATGTATAAAAAGCCTCTTTCTCTTTATAACCTTGCTTAATAGAGACCAATAGATCCCTGGAAAAGCCGGTTGATTTTTCAAAGGCAGGATTCTCGAATTTTAAATCAAAGCTAAAAACCAGAGTAAGCAAACAATAAGCCTTTAATCCATACAGGGGAATATTTTAATATGGCAGCCCCAAAGTACCTGAAACGTTACTTCAAGGTGCGGAGAAATGAAATGCCTGCTCTCTTCAAGATAACGGAGAGAATTCCAGTCCAGTTCGATTCGGGCATGCAGCTTGAAAAACTGAGGAAAATTCATATGCAAGAGATTGAAGAATACCGCAAACTTCGCGAAAATCTCGAACTCGAAGCTGCTAACGCCCTTGCCTGTACAGATCCCTCGGACAGGCTGATGCTGCTTACTGAAGTTTTCCTGGAACTCCCGAAAGCCAGCCCGTCCCTTCTTGACCTTAAGGTTGCAATTGTGGACAGGATAATGGAAAAATGCCACTGCTGCGGATGGCGCTGTGGAGTTAACCGGAAGGCAGGTGAAAAGGGTTTCTGCAGGCTGACCGATTTTTCAAATTATGCTTCCGAGTTCCTGCACATGGGAGAAGAACCCGAACTTGTGCCCTCTCACACGATCTTTTTTACGGGCTGTACCTTTGGCTGCATCTACTGCCAGAACTGGGATATCTCAACCTGCCCGGAAGACGGAACCCTAATCGAGCCCAGGAAACTTGCAAAGCTAATTGACCTTAGAAGAATGCACGGGGCAAGGAACATAAACTTTGTAACTCCGACCCCACATGTGCATACCGTCCTGAAAATAATCAGGGAAATCTCCGTAAATACACCTGTGGTCTGGAATTCGAATATGTACCATTCTCCTGAGATTGCAGAAATCCTGGAAGGAGTTGTGGATGTCTACCTCGGGGACTTCAAATATGGAAATGACGTATGCGCCCAGAAATATTCAAAAATAAAAAATTACCTGGAAATCGTGCAGCCCAACTTCGAATTCGCCTACAGGACTGCAGAAATCCTCCTTCGCCACCTTGTTCTTCCAGGCCATCTGGAATGCTGCACAAAACCGATCGCCGAATGGGTTGCTAAAAATATCCCGCATATCCGGTTCAACCTTATGTTCCAGTATCGCCCCTGCTATCGGGCAATGGAATACCCCGAACTGGGCAGGCGACTGACCCCGGAAGAAGAGGTTAGAGCGATTGATATTGTAAAAGAGGCAGGAATTGAGTATTTACTGATCTGATTATTGAATGCAAATGGGTTGAGCTTATTGGGGAGAGAAGAGAAAATTATACTTCTACTTTTATATCATACTAAACATATAAAATTAAACATATATAACTGAAATGCATTGATTATTCATGAGAAAACCGAACGCCACCTGCATACTTTTAGGAACAATTCTCATTTTTAGCCTGCTGATTCATGGAGTTTGTATAGTAGAAGCAGACGCTGGTACAAATGCAAGCATAATAGACGAAGCAAATTATACACAACTGTTTGGTTGGGCTCTTTTGTTACCTATTTTCTTTGGATGTCTGCTCTTTTTAGGCTGGTTGGGTAGATACTTCGAGGAAATGTCTTTATCTTTCGTTTTGTTTATAATCTCATTGCCAGCTGTGATATTTATATTAGCTACGATATTTCTCGTCGATTTTTCAAAAAATATATTTTTTGACGGGTTATTATTTTTAGTACTACTTATCCTAATATATCCAACCGTTCATGTAATTATTAACACCAAAGGCAAATATATCAAAACCAAAAATGAGATTGTAAAAAAATTCCTCAACCAAACGAGGAGTATTAATATAATATGTGGAATGCTCGTATGGCCTGTTGTATTAATTTACTTTTATGTAAAAAATATAAGATATGTTGCCTTTAACGGAATCGAAAATTTAACTTTCCCGGTCTATATAATAACTGCATCTTTTATTGGCGTCCTTTCTTACCTACTTTTAAGTGTCGAAGATACTTTTTGTGATCTTGTACCAGAATACAAAAAAAGAAGCATTGCCTGGTCGTACTTAAGAAGAATTCTTATAGCACCTTTTATAGCGATAATAGGTTTCTATTTAATAAATTACCTTCCAAATAAGCCTGACGAACTAAAAAATATAAATGATCACTTTATATTCGTGTTTTCTTTTTTTGCTGGTGTATTCACCAAAAGCATAGAAGAATGGATTTATGCATGGGTTCAAAAGCTTCTCCCCGGAGACAAATTGAAAGAATTTGAATCCAGGGATCAGTACAATGTTGATAAGTCAGACTTAGTCAAAAAACTTGGATTGGATGAAGATTTGGTATATATACTGTACCATCTAAGAATAAGAACAGTTGAAGATCTTGCAAGTTGCGATCCTGAGGAACTCTTCAAGAGGGTCAGCAATTCCCGTTTTGAACAAAAACACATACAATAGACGGTTAAAATTATAATAGTTCGTAATCATTTTAGTACACTGTTATATTTACAGTATACGAATCCTAAGGCACGTTTTGAATGTTGGTTGCAAAGAATGAAAGAG
>JADGNM010000259.1 GCA_017883485.1 Methanosarcina sp. | reverse complement strand
AGCAATATCAGTAAACTTTGATTTTGGTCCCCGTTTCCCCATGTACGAATATATATTAGACATATTATATAACATCAATCGAATACAAATTGACGACCGTATTTTTACCTTCCTTTTAATTCCTCCACCTTATTACAGTTGGCTTGCTGCTTTTCGGATGGATGTTCTTACCCATTTGTTTTCTCCGTTCTTTTCTTCAATCTTTTCTAAATAGTGCTTAATATCGAGTACAGTGTGCCTTTAATGGCATCAAGACCTTTTACATAGAACACATTGCCTTCTACTTTCAAAAGTTTTAGACGTTATCCTATCCAGTTAGGGCGGTATAATCGTCAATGATATTGTCAAGGTCCATTTATTAAAACAATTTTAAGCGAACCATCATGATCAAAATCTATTTATAATACCTCGCATATGTGTAATTTAATGGTCAATAGAGTTAAGCGCAGGGTATCGTGCCTTCCGAAGGCCACCTATTACAAGCCCAGGGAAGTTCCTCTCTGCGATCTCGAAATTATCAACTTGTCCATTGAAGAGCTTGAGGCTATCCGTCTTTGCGATCTCCTTCACATCGAGCAAAACGAGGCTGCTGACATGATGGGAGTCTCCCGGAAAACTTTCTGGAACGACCTTCAAAATGCCCGACAGAAGGTGGTTGATGCCCTTGTCAACGGTAAAGCGATTGAGATCTCAGGGGGAGAGTATGTAAATAGTGGCGAGTGCAATGTTGAATTTCTCTGCAAAGGTTGCGACCATGAGTGGAAGTCACAGTGTAATGCGGGACGCCCCTCGATCTGTCCGAAATGCGGTTCAGGGATAATTTACCGAATAGGCGGCGACGGAAGAGGAAAAAGGTATATTGATAACGACTACTGCTGCCCCAAAAATAAGGGGAAAGCGGTAGTGAATGCTAAAGCAGGAAGTGTAAAGGATGACGAAAATTGCCATACCATCGATGAGTGACAGTGGACTGGAATCTGACGTATGTGCCCACTTTGGCTCATGCGAATATTTTACCATTGTAGATTTGCAGGACAAATCTATTGCGGGAATTAAGGCGGTCAGCAACAGTTCTCCTGATGGCGAGCACAATTGTGCTGCCCCTTCGACAATCTTGAAATCGCAAAATGTCGAGATCATACTTGTCTCGGGCATCGGCGGAAGACCGCTAATGTCGCTGGCTGAAAATAAAATCAAGGTATTTGCAGGAGCTGCGGGCAAGATTTCCGATGCGGTTCAGGACTATCACAAGGGACTGCTGAGGGAATTATCTACAAATGGTACCTGCAACTGCTCGCATCACTAAGTAGGGTATTAGCGATATTGAATGAAGCTATTCATTCCTGTAATATCAAGGGTTTATGCTATTGAATATTGAATATTGGAATGATCATATGTTTAAGTGAGGATGTGAGATTTAAATTCCAATAAAATCTTAGAATTGGAGTCAAAATGTGGACATAAAAGAGATAAACAATTCTGGACAGGAACTAGTGAGTTGCCTTAAACTCACGACATCTCCCGTTGCAGTAAAGCTGATTCCGAAAGGAGGAGAAATTCCAGGGGGGATCAAAAAGGTAAATGAGGCTATGAGGCACTGCCAGCTGGTTGACAGAGTAAGAAGAACAGGCGAGGAGTTCTATACTCTGGGCGAAGATCAAATGTGTAAAGGCGGAGCCGGTGCAATGGGCATTGGGGAAATGCCTGCAAAAGTTGTTAGTGGGGAATTCTATTTTACTAAATTAAAACAGTTCAGTACGCAGGGTGCTGCAAGGCGTACCATTGATAACGTTACTAAGCTTCCTCCCAGCTCAACCGAGGCTGTCCTATACTCTCCTCTGGAAAAAACCTCTTTTTCTCCGGATGTTGTTGTGATAATCTGCAATCCTAAGCAAATTATGTTACTTACACAGGCTTTTGTGTACAAGACCGGAGGCAGGCTTGAAGCTAGTTTCGCAGGAAAACAGAGTTTATGTTCTGATGGCGTCGTGCAGGTATATAAAGAAGGTAAAATAGGAGTCACGGTAGGTTGCAGCGGCAGCAGGTCTTACACCAAAATTGCCGACGAAGAGATGATTATGGGAATCCCTGTTGAACTTCTAGGTGACGTAGTTTCTGGCCTCAAGGAAATCTGTCCTAAATGAAATCTAAACCTGAATTTCATGCTCATCGCCAGGGCTGGCAACAACTAGCCACCAGAACATTATTTAGCTCAGGATTTCGGAGGAATATTCATGCCAGTGTTTATTGAAATCAAGAATTTAACAGTAGATTTCGACGGTCTCAAGGCACTGAAAAACGTAAATCTATGTATCAATGAAGGGGAAATTGTCGGAGTTTTGGGAAAAAGCGGATCCGGAAAAACAACCCTGATGCATGTGCTGCGCGGGACCGAATCTTTTGAAAATATCTCTGGTGAAGTTATCTATCATCTTGCTCGTTGTGAGGAATGCGGATATATCGATTGTCCCAGCAAGGCAGAAGTCCAGAATTGTCCTGCCTGTGGGGAGATGCTTGAAGCTTTTGAAGCTGATTTCGTAAAACTTTCCCTTTACGACCCGATGAGGAAAGATATTGCCAAAAGAATTGCGATCATGTTACAGCGGACCTTTGCCCTTTACGGAGACGAAAGAGTTATTGTAAACGTCATAAACTCCCTGAATGAAATTGGGTATAAAGGGCAAGACTCCATGAGAAAGGCGGTTGAGCTGCTGGATGAGGTTAACCTGAATCACCGCATGATGCATGTTGCAAGAGAACTTTCAGGTGGAGAAAAACAGAGAGTTGTACTTGCAAGGCAACTTGTAAGAAATCCCCTGCTTCTTTTAGCTGACGAGCCCACCGGTACCCTTGATCCCATGACTGCAAAACTGGTCCATGATGCTATGACTAAGGCAGTGAGAAATCATAATATGAGTATGATTCTTACTTCCCATTGGACTGAAGTTATTAAGCAGCTGGCGGATAAGGCAATTCTACTTGAAAACGGAGAAATAGTTAAGGAAGGAAATCCACTTGAAGTTTCTACAGCCTTTATGCAGAGTGCGTCCATGGTGAGGCAGGAAAAACGTGTCATGGTCGGAGAACCTATAATCCGGATCAGAGACCTTTCGAAGCGTTATATCTCGGTAGACCGTGGTGTAGTAAAAGCTGTAGATAAGACCTCTTTTGATGTAAATGAAGGAGAGATCTTCGGGCTAGTTGGAGTTAGCGGAGCAGGCAAGACCACCACGTCTAAGATTCTGATGGGAATTCTACCCCCCACATCCGGAGAAGTTGAGGTTCGAGTTGGAGATGAGTGGGTTGATATGACGCAGTATGGAGTGGAGAATAAAGGACGAGCAACCAAGTACATGGGATTTCTGCACCAGGAATACGGCCTTTATACTCACAGTTCCGTAATAGATAACCTCACCGAGTCTATCAGTCTTGATCTACCTTTTGAACTTGGTGTCCGAAAAGCAATAATGACTCTCAAGGCTGCAGGCTTTGAAGAGGGTAAAGCAAAAGCTATTTTACCCAAAATGACTGATGAAATGAGTGAAGGAGAGCGGCATAGGGTTGCACTTGCACAGATCCTTATAAAAGAGCCGAGAATTGTCATTATGGATGAGCCTACAGGGACAATGGATCCGATTACCAAGTTATCGGTAACGAATTCCATTCTTAAAGCCAGAGAAGAAATAGGGGAGACTTTTGTTATAGTTTCTCATGACATGGATTTTGTAAATGAAATCTGTGACCGCATTGCACTTATGCGTGACGGGAAGATTGTAGATATAGGTAAACCTAAGAACGTGCTTTCTCAGCTTACTGAAGAAGAAAGGATCGAAGCTGATTCCGTTAAAACTCATACACCCGAGGAGCAAAATAAAGCAATTTCAGGTTCGTTATAATTGTTATTCTGAAATCGATGGACAATGAAGTAAGTCTAATATGAATTAGTTTTTGGGGGGTTAATGATATGAAAGGTAAACATGGGATTGGCATGCGCTTGATAGAGACACTGGCTGCTTTGATAATGGTTTTAGTTATCTGTGTGGTGAGTGTGCCTTCAATAATGTATATAGGATTTAAGCATTTAAGGTACAAAATTAAGTTATAATGAAATTTGCCATCGTGATGGCTAGTGGGCCTGCTGCAGCTTACGGGTCGGTGGTTATTCTTAAGATTCTGGATGAACTGCATTTGAGAAAATGAGGTGATATAAGTTGATCGAAGGAAAAACCAGTCCCTATAAATGCGATATTTGCGGGTGCGAACTGGAAAGGGAAGATGTTATTGAAGAGGAAGGCAAAACTCTCTGTGAGGACTGTTTTATAGAAGGTCACCATCGAATCCAGGCTTGCAACCCCTGGGCTGTGCGTTCCAAAAAAATATTTAGGGAAGAAGCTGGGTTTCAAGGAGCTGAAGGCCTGACTGAGCTGCAAAAAGCTATTTATGAGTTCATCGTCTCGAGTGGAGGAGTGAAAAAGGAAGAATTAGTAAAAAAATTTGGCATATCTTTACTGGAAACAGAAAACCAGTTTGCTCTCCTGAGACACTGTGAGCTTGTAAAAGGACAGAAAAGGGCAGATGGAGTGTACCTTGTACCCTTTTGAAATAAGTAGAGAGCATCTGAAAAGTTCATAATTGACAA
>JADGNM010000258.1 GCA_017883485.1 Methanosarcina sp. | reverse complement strand
TGCTATACTAAAAGGTCATTTTGTTGATATAAGGTTAATAAAATGTCCAATAGTCAAATATTATTGTCCTATATTGGCAGGGGTTCGAAATGTGCAGTATAATTCATTTTTAAATTTTATTTTATCAAACCAGTGAAAAGCTTGTCCAATTGTAATTAAATCAATGCTCTCATTTCTTAAACCCGTATTTTCAGCTGTACCATTAATTGAAACAAAGTTAGGGTTATTATTTAATCTCTTTTCTGCGATACTTCTCATATCGTTATCAGGCTCAACTGCAATCACCTTCAAATTTTTTTCAAGCAATTGCTGTGTCAAAACACCTGTACCTGAACCTATATCTGCAATAGTTTTATCAGATGTTAGATTATTGGACGAAACTAAATAGTTAATATATACCTGTGGATAATTGGGACGATATTTGTTATAGATATCTGCTTTACCAGTAAACTTTTTTATTGTGTCCAATGCAAATCAACCCTTTCCGAACTCCCTGATTATTTTTCGCGGCTACGAATAAAGATTTTGAATAGAATATTCAGACAGACAGGCATTTTAGTTCATTTAAAACAAGCAATAATGGTTATTCTTTGGTCATTCTTTTAGCTTTTAAAATATTCTTGTCAATTTTGGCAAAATCTCACTTAGAAAGGGAATCCTCTTAGCGATTACCTTCTATCTCCAAATAGACTGCTCATTACCTGGCAATTTCTGGATCCTGCAACGGAGAATATTGGAGTGAAGAATAAATTTTCTGTAAGCCCTGAAGAATTTTGAACCCTTTTTCTGTAATCATATAATCTCCTCTCTCGTGCTGCTGCAGGATTAAACCGCTTTCCATGAGCTTCTGGAGGTGAAAAAGCAAGTTTCCTCCCCTAAGGCCTGTGAGTTCGGAAAAAGCAGAGAAACTTTTAGTTTCGAAGGCGACTGCCCTTAGAATTTCCAGGCGCTGGTTATTTGAGACCGGCTCCAGAATCTCGCTCATAATCACACCGGTTTTAATGGCTGAAAAATCGGATTTATAATCCTGGTTATCTGCGTAAATCCGCATAGAACGCATAAGGTTAACCTGTTTAATGAAGAGGCTCGAAACTTCGGAGAAGCACTGCTCGCATTTAATGAAGGGGGCTCCGCGTCTCAGTTCATCCAGCTTTTTTCTATTGTTCGAAATTAGCGTATCGTCCACTTTGCTGTTTTTAATGAGTCCTGCATTCTGCTGCAGGAGAGCTGTAAACGCAGAAGTGCAATTTTTCTTTTCAGGGCACTTTTTTACCATATTGCGTTCAAGTCCGGTCTCGACGTCTTCGAAGAGGTGATTGAGAATAGCATTAGAGTACTCGCGTCTCGAGCTTTCAAGAGCAGCTTCGAAACGCAGTTTGTTCGAGCATTCAATAATTTTCTTTATATCGCTGTGCATCTCGGAGAGTTTTTCACTGATAGCCCTCATTTCTTCCCTTTTCTGATCTTCAGATATTACCGGGCTCTCAGGATATTTTTCCTTTATCTCGGTTCCGCCTTTCATTCTCAAGTCCACCGCTTTATTTTTCTTTCACATTTTTAAGGCCTTTCACTTTATCTTTTTCACTTTATCTTTAAAGCTTCTGTTGCAACTCTCAGGGTCATTTCAACGTATCAAGTATATTCTAATACCGATTAAGTATATATTAATAACTGATAGATAAATAATTGGCGAGAGACACCAGGATTTGAAAGAAAGGAGGTGAGACAATATGGTAAAGTGTGGAATTTGTGGAGGAGAGGCCCCCAGGCAGCCCGGTATTACTGAAGCAATCCTTACCTCTGTAAAAGCAGAGTAACGATCGAATTCTCTTTTCCTATAAATAAAAATGTTTGTAAATTATCTACATTCTTAAAATATTATTTAACCCTTGCTTTAATATTTTTTTTACATAATCCCAGAGGAAGAAATAAGTACATCTGGGGTAAGATAATAATGGTTGGTAGTATGAAATCGAAACTTCTTATCTTTCTACTGGCCCTTTCGCTTGTTGCAAACGCTTACTTTGTCCTGTTTGAGGAACGGCCTTCCCTTGAGAAAGAGCAGGTTCAGGAAAGCAGACCCAAATAAATAATCTTCAAAAGGAAAACGAAAACCTTCAGGCGCAATTAAATCAGGATAATGAGTTGCTTAAATCTTATTCTTCACAGCTGGATTCCTATCGTATAAAGGTTTACGAACTCGAAAACAGGTCCAGAGCATCTCCTGCAGGTATAGAAGGTTTCGCAACCCTCCAGGGGCCTGCAGTCTTCCAGAGAGTACAGCGAGATCGGACAGACCCCTTTGGCAGGCAGTCAGTTTCTGAAGAAGGTACCCTGATGAATATCTCTGTAGAGATCAGGCCAGGAAAAGGCCGTGTGCTCGTCCAGACAACCCCTCTAATGGGTGTGGTCTTCCAGGACGCTGCAAATACCGCAGTTTTCGTAGCTGAGAACAAAACCGGAAAAGCATTATCAAGCAGTGATATTATCTTTAGCGTTAATGCTGAAGGTCAAATTCCAGGTGTCGATGGTCCCAGCGCAGGGGCTCTGATGACCCTTCTTACAATTTCTGCCATCGATAACAAAACCAGTCTCGATGACAGCATTACTCTTACAGGCACAATTGATAATGAAGGCAATGTTGGCGCAATTGGTGGAGTCCTCGAAAAAGCCCAGGCGGCAAAAGCCGGGGGCAAAACTCTTTTCCTGATCCCCAGGGAAAACAGCGAGCTTGTCACATATAAACTGGTAGAAAGGCATTTTGGCGGCATTACTTTTGTTGAGAGAGTGCCGGAAGCCGAAAGCGCTAAAGATTATATCGAGAAAAATGTGGGGATAAGGGTTGAATATGTCGATACTATTGACGATGTGTTGAAGTATGAGAAGTAAAACGGAGAATTTGAAAAAGAATGCTCAAAATCCGGGTTCCGGAAAATCAGATCTCAGACCTGCAATCCGGAAGATCTTTAATTGCCTCTTTGATTCATACGGCCCTCAGGGCTGGTGGCCTCTTACGGAACTTCATGAAGATGGCGGGGCAAATCCCACAAAAACCAGTTCTGTCCAGGGGTATCATCCTGGAGATTATACCTATCCGCAAACCAGAGATCAGCAGTTTGAGATTATCTGCGGAGCTTTGCTTACGCAGAATACAAGCTGGATCCAGGTTGAAAAAGCTCTTCTGAATCTGAAGCATCTAAATGCCCTTTACCCTGAAGGCATTCTATCCCTTAGTCAGGATGTTTTAAAAGAGGCTATAAAGCCAGCAGGATATTATAATCAGAAAACGATACGCTTGAAATCTCTTGTCCTCTGGTTTACGGAACTGGAAGGAAATATACCTGCACGGGAAGAACTTCTCCATTTAAAAGGTGTAGGTCCCGAAACTGCAGATTCGATTCTGCTTTACGCCTTCAAGCAGCCTTCTTTTGTTGTTGATTCTTACACGAGAAGAATAGTGACAAACCTCAGGCTCGTCGATGAGAGGGCAGATTATAGTGAAATCAAGGCGCTTTTTGAAGAAAACTTACCCAAAGACCTTGAAGTTTATCAGGAATACCATGCCCTGCTTGTGGAACATGCCAAAAGATATTATCAGAAGAAGAGTAGCTATACAAAATGCCCGCTTTTGGGTCTTATACAGGATTAAAAGGTTTTTAAGGAAAAAAGTTAGCTATTTGAGAAATCCAGGTGAAATTTCTCTATATATCTATTCTATTTAGCCTATTTGAAAACCTAGCTCAGCAGTCGAGCCGAATACTTTACTTCAGTTCAATCTTTATGTCGTCTTGCAGTGGTTTGTGATTTCCAGATTTTTTTTTAATTCAACTTTACTTTTCAATTATGCTCAATAATGCTGGCAGCAATATTCTCACAAGAGCTTTATTTCGCACCAGTCTGAATGTTCTGCATCAAGGACTCCTTCATGGACCATCTTCTCAATCTCATTTTCTATCTGTCCGTAAGTGAACTTATAGTCATGTGAGATCGCGATAATGACATCCCGACTATGGCAGAACCTGTCTGGAAATGCTCTGTTGAACATCGCAACATTTTCGATGATCAAGTTCCTTAGTTTATCCATTTTTTTAACACCTCTTTTACATTTATTTGGTTTTACGATGGTTTTATTATCGCTTTGCGTTCAGTTGCTTTTCTCGACATACTATAGTTGTCGTCCAATTATATAGAGATTTTCCTAATATTCTCTATAGCCGCTAAGCTTTTACATGGCTATATATTGTTATTCATCAGTACACAAAATATAGCTTTTGAAAAGTGGTATATATCAAGGCTAAACATTGTAAAGATAATATAGGTAATATAAAACATATAAATCTGCAAAACAATATTAATATAAAAATAATAAGAAAGATTAAAAAATGAATGAAAATCTGGAAAAAGAAAAGAATCTGTGGACGATATAACAAATTTACAAGCTATTCAAAAGGCGAAATTGAGAGCATTTTCTTTTGTGAGAAATGCCAGTAGAGGAGACCCTGGATGGATGAGGAATACTTAGTCTGAAATGATTAATTCCATCAAAAATTTCAACATCAAACAGTATATTCAGCAATTCCCGTTCTAACCGAAAACACATGCAATTGACGGGTCTCGAAATTTAATTTTCGTAAATAATATATATCTCTAAGGATAATATCCATATAA
>JADGNM010000257.1 GCA_017883485.1 Methanosarcina sp. | reverse complement strand
ACTCCAATAGCTGTCATCGATTTCACTGCAAACATAATATTTGGCGTATGAGGTCAATGATGATGCTTTACTTGGTAATGTGACATAGTCAAGTTAGTTACATTTAATATTAGTTCACAACTTTCTGATTTTTACTCTGCTTTGCCAGTTCGACCTTATTTTCCTGCCCAATCTTGCTTTCCTGCTCAGCCTTGTTTGCCTGTTCCATCTCTCTGTGGTACTCGTTGATGGATTTGATTGTAAGGCCTTCTCCTTTCTTCATGGTCTCAATGGCATCGGCTGCAGCCTGTGCTGCCTGGATTGTGGTAATATACGGGACTTTAAAGTCCACTGCTGCCCGCCTGATCTTTGAGCCGTCCTTGCGGGACTCTTTGCTTGTTGGGGTGTTGATGATAAGGTCAACTTCGTCCCTGCGCATCATATCTAAGACGTTTGGGCTTCCTTCGTGAACCTTCATTACTGTGTCCATGAAGATCCCACGCTCTTTAAGGTACTTCACAGTGCCCTCAGTGCCCATGAGTTCAAGGCCTGCTGCATGCAGTTTCCGGGCAACTTCCACGAGTTCGGTTTTGTCTGCGTTGCTGATGGAGAGGAAAACCTTTCCTGTAAGGGGCAGGAGGTTATCGGCTGCAAGCTCTGCCTTATAGTATGCCCTTCCGAAATCGTAATCTATGCCCATGACTTCGCCTGTGCTCTTCATTTCCGGGCCGAGCACGGGGTCTGCTCCCGGAAGCTTGTCAAAGGGCAGGATGACTTCTTTAATCGAAACATGTCTGGGCTTTGGCTCGTCCGTGTAGCCCAGGCTCTTTAAGCTGTGCCCTGCAATCACCCTGGCTGCAATCTTTGCAAGCGGAATTCCTACGGCTTTTGAGACAAAGGGAATTGTCCTGCTCGAGCGCGGGTTTGCTTCAAGCACGTAGACTTTTCCGTCTTTTTCTGCCATCTGGATGTTGATCAGCCCTTTTACCCTGAGTGCAAGGGCAATTTTCCTTGTGTAGTCCCTAACATGGTCAAGCACCTCAGGGGAGAGGGACTGGGGGGGAATTACACAGGCCGAGTCTCCGGAATGTACTCCGGCTTCCTCGATATGCTCCATGATTGCGCCGATAAGCACTTCTTCCTGGTCGCAGACCGCATCCACGTCAATTTCGCAGGCAGCTTCCAGGAAATCGTCAATCAGGATCGGGTGTTCGGGAGAGACCCGCACGGCTTCCTTCATATAGCGTTCAAGGTCTATTTCGTCATAGACGATTTCCATTGCCCGCCCCCCGAGCACATAGGATGGGCGCACAAGGACAGGGAAGCCAATTCTCTTTGCAACCTCGATCGCTCCCTGCTGGGAGGTTGCATATCCACCTTCAGGCTGCGGAATTCCCAGTTTCTGCATGAGAAGATAGAATTTCTCCCTATCTTCGGCAAGGTCCATATCGTCAGGATCAGTGCCCATAATTACAGTATCAAGATCTGTCCTGCGCTTTAATTCCCGCTTCAGGGGAAGTGCAAGGTTTACCGAGGTCTGCCCTCCGAACTGCACCAGGACTCCTTCAGGTCTCTCACGTTCAATCACATTCATCACGTATTCCAGGGTGAGAGGTTCGAAAAAGAGCTTGTCAGAGGTATCAAAGTCCGTGGATACGGTTTCCGGGTTGTTGTTAATGATATGGGTCTCTATGCCTTCTTCCCGGAGCGCAGTAACAGCATGAACAGTACAGTAGTCGAATTCTATTCCCTGCCCTATCCTGATTGGTCCTGCACCAAGGATAAGGATCTTTTTCCGGTCAGTCGGGTTTGTTTCACACACGTCTTCGTAAGTGGAGTAATAATAAGGAGTAGCTGCCTGGAATTCGGCTGCACAGGTGTCTACCATCTTGAAGGTAGCCACATTGCCTGCTGAGTGCCTGAGGTCGCTTATTTCCTGCCAGGTCCTGCCAGTCAGTTCTGCAAGGCGAGTGTCCGGGAACCCCATAGTTTTTGCTTCGCGCAGAAGCTCGGTGGTCAGTTCCTCTTTACGAATGCGCTTTTCCATTTCCACGATCTTTTTCATTTTTGAGATAAAGAAGGGATTGATGCTTGTAAGTTCGGCAATTTCCTTAATCGGCATGCCCTTTTCTAGCGCATCGAAGACAACAAAAAGACGTTCGCTTGTCGGGGTCTTGAGAAGAGTTTTGATTTCCGGTTCTTCCCAGTGCTTTACCCCAAGCTGGTTATCGATATCCAGGGACTTGAAAGCCTTTAGCAGGGATTCTTCAATCGTCCTGCCTATTGCCATGACTTCTCCGGTGCTTTTCATGGCCGTTGTCAGGGTTTTATCTGCAGTTACGAACTTGTCAAAAGGCCACCTGGGAATCTTCATAATTACGTAGTCCAGAGCCGGCTCAAAGGATGCTGGAGTGCTCTTGGTAACGTTATTAATGATTTCGTCGAGAGTCATCCCAATTGCAATCTTTGCGGTTACGCGGGCAATCGGATAACCTGTAGCTTTGGATGCAAGGGCTGATGACCTCGAAACCCTCGGGTTTACTTCGACTACACGGTAGTCGCCTTCTTTTAAGGCGAACTGGATATTGCACCCTCCTTCGATCTTGAGGGCGCGGATGATCTTGATAGAGGCACTCCTGAGTATCTGGTGCTCCGCATCGGTCAGGGTTTGAGACGGGGCAACAACTACCGATTCTCCAGTGTGCACTCCCATGGGGTCAATATTTTCCATGTTACAGATTACGATACAGGTATCGTTTGCATCCCTCATGACCTCATACTCGACTTCTGCCCATCCGAGCACGCTTTCTTCGATAAGCACCTGGGAAATGCGGCTGCGCCTGAGCCCACGCTCAGTGATTTCAAGCAGTTCTTCTTTCGTGCGGGCAATTCCGCCTCCGGCCCCGCCGAGAGTATAAGCCGGACGGACGATCAGGGGAAGGCCAAGTTCTTCTACAACGTCCTCTGCCTCTTTTACGGAGTGGACTGCACGGCTTAAGGGAACCTTTTCCCCTATCCTGAGCATGGTTTCCTTGAAGAGCTCCCTATCTTCCGTGTTTTTGATGGCTTCGACAGGAGTTCCAAGGGTCCGGATCCCATATTTTTCAAGGACGTCCATTTCTGCAAGCTCACTCGTGATATTCAGTCCGGTCTGCCCTCCAATGCCCGCGATAATCCCGTCAGGGCGTTCTTTTTCAATGATTTTTTCTACAATCCTGGCGTCAAGGGGCTCTATGTAAATCGAATCAGCCATTTCGGGGTCGGTCATGATAGTTGCCGGGTTTGAGTTTACAAGTACAACCTGCACACCTTCTTCTTTTAAAGACCTGCAGGCCTGGCTACCTGAAAAGTCGAACTCTGCAGCCTGTCCGATAACGATAGGCCCCGAACCTATGAGCAGGACTTTCTTTATGTCCTCGCGCCTTGGCATTAAACCTCACCTCCGAGGACCTTTACAACCCTGCCGAAGAACGTTTCCTCGGTATCCATGGGCCCTGCCTGGGCTTCGGGATGGAACTGCACACTGAACATGTCCAGGTCTTTATGAGAAATTCCCTCTACGGTTTTGTCATTTGCATTCATATATTTCACATATAGCCCTGTGCCGTCCAGGGAATCCGCATCAACTGCATATCCATGGTTCTGTGAGGTTATGAAAACCTTATTTTCAACCAGATCCTTTACCGGCTGGTTTCCTCCCCTGTGCCCGAACTTCAGCTTGTAAGTCTTTCCTCCCATAGCAAGGGAGATGATCTGGTGCCCGAAGCAGATCCCGCAGACCGGAATAGTGCCCGCAAAGGCTTTAACGGCATTGATTGCATCTATTGCTTTTTCCGGGTCTCCGGGCCCGTTTGAGACAAAAAGAAGGTCCGGTTCGTAGCCTGCAATTTCCGAGGGTTTTGTAGTTGCAGGCACCAGTGTAAGGTCGATTCCCCGCTTCTGCAGGTTGTTTATTATATTGCGCTTAATCCCGAGGTCAACTACAACTGCATGTTTTCGCCCGCAGGTGCCCTTCCAGGCATTCTCTGCTCCTGGAATAAAACGGGGTTCTTTACAGGTTACAAGGGAGATTAATTCCTCATCCGTCATCTGCGGGAAATTCCTTGCCACTTCCACAGCCTCTTCCCCGTCGTCGTTGCCAGTGATCAAGGCTGCCCTCATTGTCCCGCGTTCCCTTGTCCTGATGGTGAGCATACGGCTGTCTACGCCTTCAATTCCTGGTTTTCCTTCGTCTTCCAAAAACTTATGAATAGAACGAGTTGATTTATAATGATAGGGGTTTTTACATGCCTCTCGGACAACAAGCCCCTCCGCATGGATGTTGTTGGATTGAAAACGCTCCCCGCTGACACCATAGTTCCCGATGAGAGGATAGGTGAACATCAATATCTGACCCTTATAAGAAGGATCTGTGAGAGCCTCCTCATATCCTGTGAATTGGGTGGTAAAAACAAGTTCGCCGCAAGCGGTGCCTTCTGCACCGAAACCGGTGCCCCTAATAACTGTTCCGTCTTCTAAGCCTAGTACTGCTTTCATCATCTGAACCTGCGAGTAAATGTCATAAGTCATGTATAAGTTTTACGATGACTTTCCTATTTCCTATATTAAATATATTTCGTAACTATTCAGCCTACCCAAAATCAGTTGATTGATATTGATTTTGACATCACAGATAAGTGTGATTAATAACCAATGGTAGAATAAAAAAC
>JADGNM010000256.1 GCA_017883485.1 Methanosarcina sp. | reverse complement strand
AGCCAACAATTAATGGAAACTAATTCAGATAAATATGCCCATTGAATCTTATGGAAGATGGCTATTGATGTTGTTTTACCCAGGCTGAATAGTTACTAAATTGGATGGATTTACCAAAAGAAACCTGATGGCGCAGAGGTTGGGAACTCCTGAGACTGAGGAGAAAATCAAGATCAGCTTATATAGCAAAATTAATTAATATCGATCCCAATATAGGACAAGTACTATCCAAATTTAAAAAAATACAAAAGGCGTGGATAAATGGCAAAACTTATAGACAAGATCCTTGGCGGCAATGTGAAGAGCACAACCAGTGCCGACGACTATACTGAAATTGATCTCAGTAAATATGAGGAAGTTCTCGAGGAAGAGCCTGCAGAAACTTATGTGAAGATCGCGGAAGTTTCAAATTTCAATCAGATATCATCACTCAAGCAGGAAATTTACAACGGAAATATACTTATGATAGATATCTCAAGCATCAGGGGCGATGACCTGATGAGGGACAGAATTTTAAAGGAACTGAAAGATGTTGTCGTCGATGTCCATGGGGATATTGCAGGTGTTAAAGGAAACACCGTGATAGTAACTCCCACAGGCATTAAAATCGACAGATCCAAAATAACTGGTGGAAAATATTGAACAATAACTTTTTCAAGCAAGATTGTTTCGAGACAAGGATTTCCTGTCCGCTATGTCATAAAGACATGGTGATGAACTGGCAACGGGATAATATTCCCTATTTCGGAGATGTCATGTACATTTGTGCAAATTGCCAGTGCAGTTTCCGTTTTGCAGACACTATGGTCCTCTCCAGCAAGGAACCCATGCGTTATGAAATATCGGTTGAGACACCGGAAGACCTTAACGCAAGGGTTATACGTTCAACCTCAGGAACAATTCGCATCCCGGAAATGGGGATTGTTATCGAGCCTGGCACGGTTTCTGAATCGTACATAACTAACATCGAAGGTGTACTGCAGAGGGTCCAGAGCGTACTCATGACTGCAAGCAGATGGGTACAGGAAGACAAAGAGAAATTCGCCCGAAGCCAGGAACTCATGCATATGCTCGAAGAGGTTAACGAAGGCAGAAAAAAAATTACAGTCGTCATCGAAGATCCCCTGGGAAACAGCGCTATTATCTCAAAAAAGGCTGTTGCGACCAAGCTCTCAAAAGAAGAAGCCGAGAAGCTAAATACAGGTATGATCGTTTTCGATATTGATAAATCCGAACTTGTAAACGATATCTCGGATAATGTCAAGCCCCTCGGAGGAGATTAATTCCTTTTTTCCTATTTTTCAGCATACAAATAGAAACTTTGGCGACGTAGTTCCCATATACTTATTAACTTTTATTCCAATAAAGGCACGCGCGTTGCAGGCTATCAGGCAGTATTCTGTTCAGATATTGCAAATCTTAAAGTGTGACAGTCTCAGAGACAATTTTGTTGAATTTCCTGAACCCGGATCGGGGTGTAGGTGTCATCATTATCTGTCTGTAAAGACAGCCTACCTAGTGTCGAGTCAACAGCAAAATGTCGTGTAAAATCGAATGCGACAATTCAGAATAATTCAATCCTTGAGGATGGACGCGACACTAGGCTTAGAGCCTGTAAGTTCAGAAGCCTGTAATCTTGTCAAAATAACGATTGATCTAGTATACTTCTGTAATTTAAGCGTGTTTCTAATAACTTGTAATAAAAAAAATAATTGAGATTGCAATAGTACGGTGAAGGTATGGCAGAAAGCGAAATAGAAGCAGCACTCCCCCCAAAAGAGGAATTCAGTAATTGGTATAATGAACTTCTGTGGCTGGCAGAAATAATGGATGTCCGCTATCCTGTAAAAGGACTCTATGTCTGGTACCCCTTCGGCTTTGCCATCCGGCGGTATACTTATACTATTATGAGGGAAATCCTTGACAATAGTGGACACCAGGAAGCTCTCTTTCCTCTTCTTATTCCCGAAAACGAGTTCATGAAAGAAGCCGAACATATTAAAGGCTTTGAGGATGAGGTATACTGGGTAACTCATGGGGGAAAAGACCCCCTTGAAGTCCCTCTTGCCCTTCGTCCGACCAGTGAGACTGCCATTTACCCGATGTATAAATTATGGGTCAGATCCCATGCCGATTTCCCTCTTAAAATCTATCAGATAGTAAATACTTTCCGCTACGAGACAAAACACACTCGCCCTCTGATAAGACTCAGGGAAATTACTTCTTTCAAAGAAGCTCATACAGTACATGCCACCTGGGAGGACGCGGAAGCCCAGGTTAAGGAAGCTATTAAGCTCTATACTGAAATCTACCGCAGGCTGGCAGTTCCGGTACTCCGCTCAAGAAGACCTGACTGGGATAAATTCCCGGGCGCAGACTATACGGATGCTGTTGATGCCGTTATGCCTGATGGAAAGACACTTCAGATAGGCACAGTCCATCACCTTGGAGATAATTTTGCAAGGACGTTTGATATTAAATACGAAGCTCCTGACGGGGAGCAGCGCTATGCCTACCAGACCTGCTATGGGATCTCTGAAAGGTGTATTGCAGCTACAATCTGCATTCACGGAGACGACAAAGGACTGGTCTTGCCTCCGGAGATTGCACCCGTGCAGATTGTCATTATCCCGATTATCTTCAAGAAAGGAGCCGAGGAAGTGCTTGCCGCCTGCAAGGATGTTCAGGAACGCCTGAAAAAAGCAGGAATGAGAATAGAACTCGATGCAAGTGATCTTCGCCCGGGAGCAAAATACTACAAATGGGAAATGAAAGGCATACCCCTGAGGCTTGAAATCGGGCCAAGGGATCTGGAGAATAACGTCGCTGTGGCTGTCAGGAGAGATACGGGGGATAAAGAACAGATCCCGCTTGCCGAGATCGAAGCCGGTGTGCGTTTAAAGTTCGAGGCAATTCAGGACAGCCTTTATGAAAAAGCGAAAATAGGGGTCGAAAACCGTATTTTTGACTGTTCCGACCTTGAAGAAGTTAAGGAAAAAATCCAGGAAGGTGTTGCAACAATTCCCTGGTGCGGCAAAAAGGACTGCGGACTTGCTATAGAAGACCGGATTGGTGCAGGAATCCTTGGAATTCCCCTGGAGCAGAAAAAAGACAGAAAAGAAAAATGCCCTGTTTGCGAAGGCGAAACTGAAATCCGCGTGTATGTGGCAAGGACATATTAACTGCACGAGAAAAAGTTATTTTTCGATAGCCGAAATTGAGATTATCCACGGGAAGAATCTCAATTTCGTGTTTTTGCTTTTGTTTTCATATGTAGGTCATTTTTATTCCAGAATCACTAAAAATAAAATCATCAAGAAACTTGCTGTTTTAATGAAGTTATTCAATTGATTTTTAGTCAGATCTAAATAATAATTGATTCTCTGAGCCTGAAACTGGAATTAAATAAAGTAAACTTAAGTTGAGTAAAAACAAATTATATTTGTTTGTGGATAAATATTAAATACTAGATTAATCTTCACTTTATTCTATAGAGGAGATAGACATGGCCTGGATCGAGCCGGAAGTTACCGGAAAACCCAAAAAACCGATGTTTTTATGCGTGCTTTCCAATACTAAGACTGCACATATCCCGAAGCTTTCAGCCGCAGGAAAAACAGCTGAACTTACGGACTACACGCCTGCAGGAGATGCGGAGCTTATGGAAACAGGAGGCATTATAAGTGTACCAGTGCTGCCCATGACTCCTCCTTATGATACTCCTACTCCTGCAATTATGACCCGTTCGGCACTGAAGCTTACGGACGCTCCTTATTATTTTATTAATTCCGGCCTTATAGTAACTCCAGATGTCCCGTTCATTGACCTGAAAGCAAAACCTGGAGAAGATATCAGAGAGCCAATTGCAGTATGGGATGTACAGGGCGTCTATGAGAGGGCAAAACTCCTGGCAAAGAGGCTCCGAAACCAGGTAGACCATGTAATTATAGGGGAAAGCATTCCCGGAGGCACAACAACGGCAATGGGAGTTTTAGTGGCTCTGGGCTACAATGGGAATGTTAGCAGCAGCGCAGATGAAAACCCCCTTGAACTCAAGAAAAAGGTTGTTGAAGAAGGCATGAAAGCATCAGGCCTGACTTTTGGCTGCATGAGGGACGATCCTATGAAAGCTGTTGCCTGTATGGGAGACCCTATGATGCCTGCTGTTGCAGGTCTTGTTGCAGGCTTCCAGGATACGGAAGTAAGTGTCGTCCTCGCTGGCGGGACTCAAATGGCAGCAGTTTATGCCCTGATCAAACACCTGGGCTTAAATACTGAAAAGCTCGCAATTGCTACTACCCGTTATGTAGTGGAAGATGAATCCGCAAATTTTATCGAACTTACCAGAACCCTTGGTGTGCCTGTGGTTTACGTTGCAGATCCGGGATTTGGGAAGTCTTCCCTTAAAGGGCTTCATAGATACGAGACAGGCACGATCAAGGAAGGTGCAGGTGCTGGGGGTGCCATGTATCTTGCAGGCCTATATGGAATCTCTCAGGATGATTTTAGAACCGAAGTAGAAAATGTCTGTAAGTTGCTCAATGCCGGACAATGAATAAGAAGAGCTAACTTCGGACTGCTTTTTGCGGCAAGTCAATTTTTTTATTACTTGGGAGCGCGGAGGGTCACGGTGTGCCAAGAAAGCTCATTTATGCATCAGTATTGATGCATGAAATGTGCTATGCTACAGAAAAGA
>JADGNM010000255.1 GCA_017883485.1 Methanosarcina sp. | reverse complement strand
TCACGTTTCATAAAGGATAAAAATAACTCATTTTATATACAATTTTCCCCGTTCCGGAAAAAGTTTGGACCTTTCAAGGATACCTGAATAGTTACTAAATTTCTAAAGGAAACTCCTGCAAAAGAAGAGTTAAATGACACAATTCGGAATGGGGAAAATATCGTAATAAACAAAACTATGCTGGAATGGCTATTCAAACATACCAGAGGTAGGCTCACAGATGAAGAGCTTGTCAATGAACTTATTAATCCGTTTGAAATCGAGGATATGAAACAGCTCGAGGAGTACCTGAACAGGATCTTCAGAAATTACCAGTGGGCAATCCGGACTTCAATAAAGTGTGACGACATTCATAATCCGGAATCTGCGCTCGTAATTCTTTCAAATGCAACAGTTAACAGCAGGGATTTTTTTGCCCAATTAGTAGCTAATTTCCTGGCTAAATGGAAACAGCTGGATGTTGAGCATATCTTCAGGAGAGCAAACTCGACCCAGATCTCCTTCAAAAAGAATTTGTCCATGTCTTCCAACGAGACCATGCCTGGGATCCGAACTCACTTTGGATACTTTGATCTGGTATGTAAGGAACTTGATGACAATGCCGAATTCTGGACCCAGGTTATGTATACCTATAACACCGAAAGACACAATCTTGTAACTCTGCACAGGAGTTAATTCGAAATTTTTGCAACTGGAAAGGTCCCCAACCCAAGAAAAATCTTTGAGCGGCTTTGCAAACAGTCAGTAAGTGAAATGACTCTTCACGATTTACTGATCAATTTCAAGAAGATGTACCTGGCAACCCAGCTTGTCAGGAATATAGAAATCTGCCTTGAACCTGAGAGAGAGTCAGTGACGATCTTTCATGACTTCAAAGATGAAAAATTTATTAGCAATCTTGTTGAATATTTTTCGCACATGTTCAGGGAAAGCGGCACGCCTTTTGAGACTTCTTCTTATGCAAGCATGATTGAATTCAGGTTTTATCAAGAGCCCAAACTCGAAATTTCTGATGTACCAAGAATTGAAGAATTTGAGGAGCTAGAGTAGCCTGCAAAAATAAGGCTTAAAAATTTCATTGTACGGAGAAGTCTTTTCGGAACCTGATGCACTCATTTCTGAGTTTTAACCTGGCTTTAACCTTTCGTAACCCCAAGAGGAAGGACTTTTGCGACCTTAAAGGCGATGCCGAGTTCGTGTACGACATTTACTACATCGCTACTGGACTTATATACACCCGGTGCTTCTTCCGCAATTACGGATGGGTGAGTTGCTCTAACTATGATGCCCTGAGCTTCAAGATTTTCTTTTATGCTCTGTCCACGGAACTCTTTCTTTGCTTGCGCTCTACTCATGACTCTGCCAGCTCCATGGCATGCACTGCCGAAAGAGATATCCATAGCCTCCTTTGCTCCACATAGTATGAAAGAAGGGGTTCCCATACTTCCTGGAATCAAGACCGGCTGCCCTACATCCCTGTATACGGTCGGGACTTCCGGATGTCCGCGAGGAAATGCCCTTGTTGCCCCTTTCCTGTGCACATATACGTCCTTCATTTTACCGTCAACTTTGTGTTTTTCAAGTTTTGCCACATTATGAGCGACATCATAGAGTAGATCCATTCCCAGATCGTCAGCATCTCTACCAAATACTTTTTCAAATGATTCCCTTGTCCAGTGAGTGATCATCTGACGGTTCGCCCATGCGTAGTTTGCAGCACAGATCATGGCTTTAAAATAGTTCTGTGCCTCTTTTGACTGAGCAGGGGCACAGGCAAGTTGTTTGTCCGGAACATCAATCCCATAGCTCTTTACGGCCTGAGAGAGTTCCTTGAGGTAGTCCGTACAGACCTGGTGCCCTGCGCCCCGTGACCCGCAGTGGATCATAACCATGACCTGACCTTCTTCAAGCCCGAAAACCGAAGCGATTTCCCTGTCGTAAATCTCATCCACGTACTGGACTTCAAGGAAATGGTTTCCACTACCGAGAGTTCCTAACTGCGGTTTCCCCCGGTTTCTGGCTTTTGTGCTTACCTTAGCAGGATCAGCTCCTTCCATATAGCCGTTTGCCTCACAGTGCTCCACATCAGCTTCCACACCATGGCCGGATTCTACAGCCCATTTTGCGCCGTGAAGAAAAGCTTCGTCCAGTTCTCGGTCAGAAGCTTTAAAACGGCTTTTAGAACCGACACCCGCGGGCACATTGTTAAACAGCTCATCAATTAGCCTCTTCATATGGAGAAGCACATCCTCTTTCTGAAGGTTAGTGCGAACAAGCCTCACACCGCAGTTGATATCAAAGCCCACCCCGCCAGGGCTGATAATCCCTTCCTCTTCATCAAAAGCTGCAACGCCCCCGATAGCAAAGCCGTAGCCAAGGTGAGCATCAGGCATTGCCATGGAGTACTTCTGAATGCCAGGGAGAGTGGCTACATTTGCAACCTGATCAATAGTTCCGGGATCGAGATCTTCAAGCAAATTCTCCGATACAAATAAACGGCCCGGAACTCGCATGTTAGGTATGTGCCCTATCGGGATTTCCCAGCTATCCTCGGAAAGCTTTCGGACCAGACTTTTTACATCTGCCTGCATATTTTCCGTGCTTAATTCTTCAGTATTTGTATCTTCACTCTCTGCCATGATTGATGCTCCTTGCTCCCTCAAATATCTACAACGACCTGAGCCTTCCAGCCGTCGGCAGTCTTCTCAATTTCTAACTGGTTATAAGTAACAGCCTTGATTTCGGTTTCAAAGGGATGGCTTTCAGGATAGAATTTTTCACCTGAGGCCCGGGCAGTTATTGAATACTCGCTTCCCTCGTCCCTGATTTCTTTAACCTGAAATTTCCTGAAAACAATCTCATCAACTTCAAAAAGGTATAGAAGCTCGGAAAGCCAGTCTACCAGCAGGGATTCCAAATCAGATGATTTAAGAAAAACCTCTTTCGCCGTCTCTCCCGAGACCTTGCCGGTATCGATCATAACATTAAACATAGCGAGGGCTGCATTTTCAAATAATTCTTCCAGAGTCCTTCCATAAGCCAGGAACTTTATATCTGCAGTGTGTTCAAGATACTCATACTGTTTTTGTTGAGACGGCATATTCCACTATTGGTTTTTGTCTTACATTAACCTATCCGCAATGGTCACTGGTTTTCAGATAAAGGGAGAACTCATTGCAGCAACTTAGTCCAAAAGTCACTGGAAAAAAGCGTCAGTTATTCCAGCCTGTTCCAGATATAGAAAATCCTCTGGACTGCGGTAATATGGCTGGTTATAGCAATCAGGACGACAGCCCAGCCAAGTATGCAAAGTCCTGCAATTGGGTCCGGGTAGATAGAATTGGCGAAAGCAGCAATCATTACAACTACAAGACGATCTGCCCGGCCCATAAGCCCTCCGTAATATCTTCCCAGTTTGAGGGCTTGAGCCTGGGTGCCGAGATAGCTTGTTATGAGCACTCCTACAATTGCCGCAACCCCGATCTTCCAGTGCACATAACCTGCAAAAAAGATGCTGCAAATGATAAAGGTATCCGAATAGCGGTCGATAACGTGATCCAGAAAATCGCCCTTCAGGGTGGCCCGATTGGCTTTTCGCGCAATTACTCCATCAAGGGCATCAAAAATCGAATTTAATACCACCAGGACGCCTGCCAGCAAGACGAGCTCCCTGGATGTTGTGGAATAGTAAAAACACAGTCCTGCAAAAAAGGCGCAGATAAGGGAAGCTATGGAAACCGCATCAGGTGAGACCCCGAACCTGATGAGAAAGTCTGCCATCGGTTCAATAACTTTTGTGGCAAAGGGTCTCAGGGTATTGAATGTCATGGTGCTCTGGATTCATCCTTTAATTATATATCTGCGATAGAAAACTATCCTAAAAACAGGCAAACCTGTCTGCGCTATATGAGGGGTTAGATCTGCTTATTTTATTGTTTCTCTATATTATTTCTTTGTAGGGTGCTTATAGTGCTAATATCTTTACCTGCATTTTATATTTAATATTTTATACTTAGGTCTATGTTTGATTATGCTCTACTCTACAAATAAATTTACTTGCTCCCCTTTTCCGAAGACGCAAGGTCATAAAGATATTTAATTTTGCAGGAGTGCTCGAGCTGCGTTGTTACTATATACGCATCTCCAAGAGTCCTCCCGATTGCAAAAGTTCCATGGCTGTACACTATAGCCCCTCGAGATCTCGAAAGTGCATTCGCAAGATTCTCTGCAAGTTCGCGGCTACCGATTCCCCCTCCAACGACGGGAATGTTTCCCAGGAAGTACTGCCCCTCACTGTCTGCAGGCAGAATTACCCCGGCAGCGCCTGCAAGTAAGGATTCTACAACAGAATATTAGCAGTGGGCATGAATTATTGCAAGAGCAGAGGTCTGCCTGTAAATCTCCCTGTGTACAACGGTTTCGGAAGATGCGATAATGTCCAGGGAAGAAACGTCCCGAATATCCACCTCAACAACACTATTCTCGTTTATCTCATCAAGCGCAGCCCCAGACCTTGTAATAAGCATCTTATCCCCGGCTCTGATACTGATATTTCCGAAATTTGATTCGACAAGCCCATGCTCAACCAGCTTGCACCCGTATTTTGCGATTTCCTGCCACATCTTAAGCAGTATAATAAACCTTCGGTTAATAATATGTTGGTTAGAAGTTCAGCGGTTATGTCTCCAAAAAATAA
>JADGNM010000254.1 GCA_017883485.1 Methanosarcina sp. | reverse complement strand
AAAAAACGTGAGTTTTTAACTATTTGTAAAAATAATCGCCATCTAAAAAGGCAAGAATCACTAAATCAACCAAATTCAATGAAAAATTTAAAGGGGGGGTCGGAATGTAAAATGAATTGAGGAAAGCGGTTTATTTGCTTTTCCTGCTTTCTCCAGTCAAATTCGCTTTTTCAGTAGCTGACCAGTTCCTTCAGGTAAGAGAGGTTGGTCCCGTAATCCCATCCGGAATTGACTATTTCGTCAGGCCAGCGGGTGTTTTTAAGGCGGCGCTTGAGGTCGTCGAGTATGTTCTGGACTATGTTGATTTTGAAAGGCCTGGTTCCGGTTTCCATTTGTATCCCCTCAGGGGAGGATGAGGTTTTGGGTTAAGGGCTTTTGTGTTAGGGGATTGGGTTTGGAGCAGATCCGAGAGATGGAGCCTATATTGTGCAATTGAACTTTTCTAGAAAAAAATGAAGAATAAAGGTTTCATGCTGACTAAATACCCACATCCATGCACAGAAGTTCTGCCTGCTTTAGAATATTTTCAGTAGCAAGCATCTGCTTGTCAGGAGGATAGCCATACTTTTTCAGCAGACGTTTTATATTAACCTTCATTTTTGCCTGAATGTTTTTCCGGAGGGTCCAATCAATCCCTGAATTTTGTCTAATAATTTTAACAAGTTCTATCGCCATGAGTCTTAATGTCTCATTGCCCAGGAGTTCAACGGCACTTTCGTTGTCAGCAAGAGCGTCGTAGAAAGCAATTTCTTCTTCACTCAGGCCTAATTCTTCTCCTCTTTTGTCAGCTTCACTTATCTTCTTTGCCAGGTCAAGGAGTTCTTCGATTACCTGCACGGTGTCAATGCCCCGATTTTTATACTCATTGATTGCCCGTTCAAGCATCTCAGCAAAGGATCTGCCCTCTATCAGGTTTCTGCGCGATCTGATTTTTATCTCGTCGTACAGTAGTTTTTTAAGGACTTCATAAGCAAGATTCTTTTGAGGCAGATCCCGAACTTCTGTAAGGAATTCCTCTGAAAGAATTGAGATATCCGGCTTCTTAATTCCAACCACATCAAAGACATCGATTATTTCTTCAGTTGCAATCGATTTCGAGACAAGCTCTTTTATTGCTGAATTCATTTCATACTTTGATTTAGCAGGCCGTCTCTCTATCTTTACAAGGATTACCCTTACAGCCTGGAAATATGCAAGCTCATCCCTGATCCGGTCTGCCTCAAAATGCGGGACTGAGAGAGCAAAGGCTTTGGAAAGCTCGGTTACGTGCTGGATAAAACGCTTTTTTTCCTGAGTCCTTTCATCTTCAGTACGGCCTTTCGAGAGGATGAAATCCGCTCCTTCCCTGACGATCCCAAGTTTTTCATTTGGAGACGCAGAAAAGATCCTCATATAGTCAAAGCCGTAGAAAAGATCCTGGACGATTTCGTGTTTTTCGAGCATTAGTGCCACAGCTTCATCCTTGTAGTTTGCAGGGCTGCCCCGGCCTCCGCTTCGAGTATAATTTGCCATGGCATATTTTAAGTCGTATAGGAGGCCCACATAATCGACGATAAGCCCGCCTGGCTTATCCCTGAATACGCGATTTACACGGGCTATTGCCTGCATGAGGTTGTGTCCCTGAATCCATTTCAGGAAATACATGGTGTGCAGGCAGGGAGCATCAAAACCTGTAAGCCACATGTCGCAGACGATGACGAGCTTCAGGGGGTCTGCCGGATCCTGCATCCTGTCCCGAATCTTCATCCTGCGGCCTTTATTTCTGATGTGCGGCTGCAGGTGCGCGTCATCTGCGGCGCTGCCGGTCATGACCACTTTTATTGAACCTTTCAGATCGTCTTCGTCATGCCATTCCGGGCGGAGAGCTATAATTTCGTTGTAGAGGTCAACACAGATCTGCCGGCTCATGCAGACTATCATGCCTTTTCCGTCCAGAGCTTCGTCAATCCGTTTCTCAAAATGGAAAACGATGTCCTCTGCAAGCTTTTTCAGGTTATCTTTACTGCCGACCACAACTTCGAGCCGTGACCAGCGAGACTTGAGTTTTTCTGCTTCATATGACTCCCGGTCTCCGGTTATTGTTGAAAATTCCGTATCCAGAGTCTCCCTTGCTTCTTTGACCAGATCAAGCTTTGAAAGGCGGCTTTCGTAGAAGATGCGTACCGTGACCCCATCGTTTACAGCCTGCTCAATATCATATATATCAATGTAATCTACGAAGACTGCAGGCGTGCTCCTATCATCAAGCTCAATGGGTGTGCCTGTAAACCCGATGAAAGACGCATTCGGGAGACCGTCTCGCATGTACTTTGCAAAGCCGTAGGAAATCTCCGCAACCTTTTCGCCTTCTACTTTCCTTTCCCTGATCTTTGCATCAAACCCGTACTGGCTTCTGTGGGCTTCGTCAGCAATTATAACTATGTTTCTCCTCCCGGAAAGGATCGGGAACTTATCCTCTTCATCTTCGGGCGAGAATTTCTGAATTGTCGTAAATACAATCCCACCTGAAGCCACTGACAGAAGTTCTCTCAGTTGAGCCCTGGTTTCAGCCTGTAAAGGCTGCTGGCGCAAGATTTCGCTGCAGCGGGCAAAATTATCAAAAAGCTGCCCATCAAGATCGTTTCTATCCGTAAGCACGACAATGGTTGGGTTATCAAGTTCAAGCGCCAGCTTCCCCGCATAAAAGACCATTGAAAGGCTCTTTCCCGACCCCTGCGTATGCCAGACAACTCCACATTTCCGATCCCCTTCGGGCATGGATGCATGCTTCGTCTTCTCTACGGCCCTGTTTACGGCATGATACTGATGATACCGTGCAAGTTTCTTGACAACCTTTCCCCGGTCGTCTTCAAAAACAATGAAGTGCCTGACAAGGTTAAGAAGGATTTCCGGCCTGCACATTCCCCTGAGCAGCACCTCCATAGGCGGCACTCTGAATTCCGCAGCCTTTTCCCCGTCAATCGTCTTCCAGGGCACAAACCATTCCCTGTTTGAGGTAAGCGTCCCTACCATTGCGTCCTGCCCGTCACTTATTAACATGAACGCATTATAGCGGAAAAGCCCAGGAATATCATTTTTATAAGTCTGAAACTGCTTATAAGCATCCCAAATAATTTCATCATCTTCAAAACCATTCTCTTCATCCGGCCGCTTTAACTCAATCACTACAAGCGGCAGCCCATTAACAAAAAGTACAATGTCCGGACGCCTGTTGTTCCCGTTCTCTATTATTGTAAACTGGTTGACTGCAAGAAATCATTCTCGCCAGGTTCCTCAAAGTCGAAAAGCCAGACCTTATCATAAACGGTTTCCCCGTCCCGACCCTGATACTCTATATCAACCCCGTTTACCAGCATTTTGTGAAAAGAGCGATTATCGTTACTAAATCCTGGCTTTCAGCCCGAAGGACCTTTTTTATTGCCTCATCCCTTGCTTTGAATGGGATTTCAGGGTTCAGCCTATCAACTGCTTCCCTGAAGCAGAAAGGAAGCACAACGGTTCCGAAATCTTCCCTTTCGGCATCTTCCGCATCCTGTGCAATGTTTGGGCCATATCGATAATCGTAGCCGAGTTCTGAAAGGATTTCAAGGGCTGCAGCTTCAACTTCGGATTCGGAAATGATGGTAGGGATAGAGATTTCTCCTTTCTTGTTTTATCGGGTTTTGATATAATCAGGGCAGGATTTGTATCAAAAGAGAGTTTTTAGCATTAGAGTATGAAACTAAAAATTATAGCTGTGTATTCCAGTAAATTTATTTAAATGTAGCTATTTGTTGTACCCTTCGTTTGAGAAAACGGAAAATTCTGATATCTTGATAGTTGGCGGGCTATCCCAGGCGGAGAATTTGTATTTACCTTTCTGCATGATAATTAATTCTTCGCATGATATCGAATTTTCAAAATACGATCATTGTTAATACTAGTACAAGTTAATATCTTCCCAAGTCCGGTAGCTAATTTAAATGGAGACTCTTTCAAATAACCGGGTAACCGTAAGGGGGATCTTCGATGTGTTTTTATGTCAAGTCGAATATCATTGTTTCTGATTTATTTTTCGTATAAGCTCAATTGTCATTTCCTTCATATTGATTACTATAAAGTAACAGGATCCTTGGAGAGCTTTTTATGAAACGTGAAGAAATTCTTAATCTTGCCCGCTCGAACCCTGAAGCTATTGTTTCTTATATCAAAGAGCTTGTATCCAGAAAAGAGAAACTTGAAGCTGAACGTAGAGACCTTGAAGCTGAACACAAAAAGCTTGAGGCTAAAAAAAGAAGGCTTGAAACCAAAAAAATTCAACTTCAGGAAAGAAGAAAGTAATATGTTATTTGTTTATTACAAAGTTTATTCTCTAAAGGGGAGGTCTCAATTGTATCTTAAATGTGTCCATATCTAACACATTTTTTAAGCTATCGTCCCTACAAAAGCTGTTAGCGTTGAAGAGCAGGTAAACAGTTTTGAAAACGAAACTTTCGATTATTCAGCTTGAAAGGAGAACTCCCCTTTCCCCCATCAGGCATTTTTAGGCAGCCTGCAGCTTAAATATAGCTAAAAAATTAAACAGGGAATTGCTAATTAAAATGCATTATTTTGTCATCGTGCCAGATCAAGTTTCGATAAATGCTCGAATTAAAGATCAAATTGCGGGCGGCCACCCCAACCTAAAGGATGGGGTATGCAAGGGCCGCCCGCCGTTA
>JADGNM010000253.1 GCA_017883485.1 Methanosarcina sp. | reverse complement strand
GTTGTATTAACGCATCATCCATGCCTTCTTTTTAACCCAACTGAAATGAATTGGCTTAATTTGGTTAATTTATGTGGAAACAAACTTTGAGACAGTCAAATCTCTTCCGAATACTTTGTCAGAATCTTGCACGCCCCTTGATACGTATTTTATGAAAGGTGGCACCTGGTGACAGCGATGCTTGGATTACCCCGAATAGGAAGGAAAGATTACTCTTTGCAAAAATACCCATTTGTAATATATTGGGCAAATAATTGGTGTTCAGAAATATCAAAATTATATAGACATCAGGGAGATTAAAGCAAAATGATATATACAAGCGAACATTAGCACATTAATTAATTGACTTATCAGAAGCTCTGTTAAGACTTAATTGACCAAGTAGATTAAGTAGAATGTTCACTTCCAGATTTTGATTTACAAGTTTGGGTTGTAAAATACTTCTTTTACTCTTTTCTGTCGAGGAGCTCTTTTAAACGATTAATTTTATTATGGAATAAACCTATGTTTAGAGATAAACGTACTTATGTCCCCATCGGAGAGGGCGAAACTTATAATGTAACTATTCAGGACATTGCTCGCCTTGGAGACGGTATCGCCCGTATCGAAGGCTTCGTAGTTTTTGTCCCAGGCACCGAAATTGGCGATAAAATTCAGATTAAGTTAGAAAAAGTACTTCCCAACTTTGCGTTTGCAACCATTGTCGAGTAAATGCAGATTACGGAAAATAAATAACTAAATAGATTGGATTAACTAAAGGATGGTCTTTTTATGTTCAGAGAAGAAAGTCGCTTAGTCCCTGTCGAAGAGGGCGAAACTTACGATGTAACAATCCAGGATATTGCTCGCCAGGGAGACGGCATTGCACGCATAGAGGGTTTTGTAATTTTTGTCCCGAGCACCAAAGTTGGCGATGAAGTCCAGATTAAGGTTGAAAAGGTACTCCCCAAATTTGCATTTGCAAGTGTTGTCGAGTAAATTCAGCTAGGAATCAATAATCGAGTCGAATTTCAAATTTAAGATTAAGTTATTAAGGAATGATCTTTTTATGTTTAGAGAAGAGAGCAGTGCTGTGTCTGTTGAAGAAGGTGAAGTCTATGACGTAACAATTCAAGACATTGCCCGTCAGGGAGATGGCATTGCACGGATTGAGGGTTTTGTAATTTTTGTCCCGGGCACCAAAGTTGGCGATGAAGTCAGGATTAAAATCGAAAGGGTACTCCCCAAATATGGCTTTGCCAGCCTCGTTAAATAAGCGGGACGCACTAAATGCAAAAGAACGTGACTGAAAAATCATACAAATGATTGACTTTCAGTCTTTTTCTATTCAATTCAAATGTTTTAACTGACTTTCAGGTTTTTTAATTTTATAACATTTTTTTCTTTTGATTTCTGACTTATCTCAATCATATCTGCCGTTTTGAGTATATCTTCATTCGTTTAGGAATGGTTAAAATATAACTTCAAGTTTTCACTTTGGGAATGGCTCTTAATTTTATTTCCCTAAATAACCATCAAAGATGATATCGTAGCGAAATACTTGAAATTATATTTCTATCGTTCCATATCAGTCTATTGAGAACTTAGTAAAGATCTTGAATACGCGAAATAATTCTAGGATACAACACTCTGTATCATCATTGCTTCCCTTTCCTGATCTCGATTCCATAAATATCAGCCTTTTCTTTTATTTCTTCAAAAGTAGGGTATCCCTTGATTCTTTTTCCCTGAAAAACAAGGTTCAGATTTCCAACTATATTGTGTCTGACATCCTTCAACTCTTCCTCAAATTTGCAGTAGAATAGTGCAAGGAATATAAGATGTCTGACAGAAGTCTCTTTCTCTGCAGCATAGAGCGCATGCCGAAAGATATCTTCTTTAGTGAGTTCTTTTTCAGGTTCCTTATCCGAGTAATAGTAATAAGTAGTAGGCAAAAGGAGTTTAATCCCTTCTTTTTCGAAAACAGAGAATCCTGTTTTTTCTCCAGGACCCCCACCATACTTATTAGAATAGATGACCTCATCCTTATTTCGGTAATATATCTCCGAATTATAAGGCACTCGCGGGTCAAGCAACGTCTCAATATCTCTTATTTCCCTGAGCAGATCTGCCACATCTCCCCAGATCTTTTCATTGAAAACATATTGCTCCCCGTCTCTTGTTACAAGACTTATTCTCAGGGCTTTTTTCAACAAGGCATAGACAGTGCTCTTTTTTACACCCGCGTCTTCTATTATTTTCTCCACATTTTTTGCTTCGAGCAAAGAGACCAGAATTGGGATTCCGGAATCTGTTAGAACAGGAATCAAGTTTGGATAAGAATCGAGAATTATTGTCAACCTGACCATTAAAGTATTCTTTCTTGGTACTATCTCCCCTGATGAGAGGGAAACAAGGTCTTTTTCTTCAAGCTTTTGCACAATTCGGTATATGTGCTTTTCACTTTTATCGAGAGCCTCAGCTAAGGTGCTTATTGAAGTGTTGCCTTTTGCAAGTTCTGCGATTGTTTTAAGTTCGGTTTTTGAAAAATACATTAATTCCAATAATATGCGAATATAATATAAGGTTTCGCATTATAACGGAAATTATAGTGATTATTGTTTTTCAACTTAGAGATGAGTTCTTTACAACGCTTCTAGAATAAAAGGCATGGAAATTGTTTTGGCTTAATTATCTTCGCAATGCGGAAACAATCTACTACTTGTATTTACCGCGGAAAACGCAGAAAACGCTGAAAATACTGTGCCCTTTTTTCCTTTACCCAGATTCCATGCTCATTGGGATTCGCTTTTTCTTTTAACACCGATTAAGGAGTTTAGAACCGTTTTTCAGTCAGATGATGCTAAGCGCCTCCGCCAGCTTGCCTGGCGGCCCTTCCCAAAAAAATTAAAAAATAGATTGAAAATGAATAGTTTTCAAGACAAATTGAGATGATCAATTCCTTTTTCACGGGAAAGAGTTCTGGAAGTGTCCGCTGTGACCTGAAGTAGGATGGAGCATGTTTTGAAGATAGAACTTACGCTCTTCGGTTATTTGCATCTGTCATGATCAAACGGTAAGACGTCCATGGTAATTGTCTCACCAGCGGTGAGATTTTTTTCACAGTACAGACCAGCTACAAATGCTTTCACCTTGCTGGCAGATATTTCTACCATGCTTCAAGCAGAAAGCAAGTAGATTGTGCAGCAAGTTGCTGCACAATTTTGAGAGTTGTTCCCTGCAGATTAGCTACCTCAAGAGGCCCAAGTTCAATTATCTTTGCGTGCGTAGACAATTTGCTCACGAGGGAAAAGAGGAGCTGATTATTCCGTTTCTCATGAATACCTGCTGCTGTATTTGACTCTCAATAGTCGTGACACTGTCACGACAATCTTCCATAAGGGAGCATCTAGATAACTAATTAGCCAGCATAAACATTACAAATTGTCTACGCACTGCGGAGACAATTTCCTTTTAACAAGATTTCTGAAAAGAGATCAATAGCTGGATGTTTTATCTATATACTTGGTGCTTACTTGATTCCAATTGTCGTATCAGTGATACAACAATATTATCTTCTGAGAGTCCTTCGGAATACTAGATCACCCGCAGTAGATTTGTTATGAAACCTTACAAACTTTGTTGCCAATTATCTCCGCAGCGCGGCGACAATTTGCTCAATGAATTGTGCTCAATGAATTGTCGCCTCAGTGCGGCGACAATTTCCTACCAGTAAAATCTGCAGTGTAAGAAATAGCTAAAGCGGTTTAAAATTTTTCATGCAATAATTAGTTGCGAATCCGGAGATGCAATTGCTGTTGCCGTAATCTGTTCCAGCGCTGCTATTAACTCATCCACTTGAGCCGAGGTGAAAAGCCCATCAGGACCCTGAGGCGTAATATCAGTGAACGGAGATTCATAAAGCAATTCAGCATCTATTGCTCCGTGTTCTGTAAGATGATTAATAATCAGGTTTATAAACTCTATCTGGTTTGCGGAAAGTATCTTCCCTGATAGGAATGTAGCTATCGACTGCTTTGCAGCTTCGCGGTCCAGCCCTACTAGTGAACGTACGAATAAGCCGAGCCCGTTTGACATCTTTTTGGCACGGGCAATTTCTTCCGCCCCTCCCAAACCGCTTTCAGACAGCATCCGCTCCAGTTCATCGAGATCAGATGACGACAATGGCATGTTCATCCTGAGCTTATGAATAACTGTATGGTCCTGATGTTCCAGAAGGAAAGCCCGGGTCTTGGCGCGAAACTTCTCAAAATCTCCGGCAGCAGCAAAGCCTGGCAGTTCCACATTGATTTCGCTGCCCATCAAGTCTTCGAAGTCAGTGTAAATTGGCTTTCTGCTATGTTTTTCGATCAGATTTACAAGGGAACGCAGGCGACGTCTAAGTATTTCAAGCATGGGAGTAGTCACATTCTCCCACCATTCATCTGTCTGCATATCCTGGATCAGGCCCATCTGGGAATGCACCATCGGTATAGCCGATTTTTCTTCCAGCAAACCTGCGATTTCTCTTACCTGATTGCAAAGGCGCTCAAATGCGGGTTCCGCACGCAGTAAAGCCAACTGCAGGTAAAATATCAGGAGATCGAATCGTTTCGCTTCTTCTGCTTCCGGCTCTAACTCTGAGGGCAGACCGGCGACTTCATGGGAAAGCTCTGAAATCTCCTCGCTCGATAGCTTCAACCAGGCATCAGGCCTGGAATATTTCT